>DASQYQ010000371.1:0-5001 GCA_035639115.1 Sphingomicrobium sp.
CTAGGCGGCTTTTTCTTTGCGCGTTCCACGCCTAGGCCACGCCGATGTCCGACGACGCGATTCCTGCGGCCACGCTGATCGTCGTGCGCGACCGGCGAGGCGCCGCGCCCGAGCTGCTAATGGTTGAGCGCGCGCAGGGCATGGCTTTCGCCGCGGGCGCCTGGGTCTTCCCCGGCGGCCGCATCGACACGGCGGATCGCGAGGTTGCGAATGAGTTGTGCATGGAGCCCGCCGCCGTCGCCGCGGTGCGTGAGACAGTCGAGGAGACGGCGGTGCCAGCCGGGCTTGCGCCGGTTCCCTCACAGCCGGTGGCAAGCGAGCTCCAGCGCGCGCTTGTTGCTGACGAGCCGCTCGGCGGACTGCTCGGCAAAAACGGCCTCGAAATCGATGGCAGCGTGCTGACGCCATTCGCCCGCTGGGTGCCGAAGTTCCACGCGGTTCGCCGCTTCGACACTCTATTCTATGTCGCGCCCTGCCCTGCTGGAAACTGGTGTCCGCAGGTCATCGAAGGCGAATGTGCCGCTGCGGCTTGGCTGACGGCCGGAGAGGTCCTCGACCGCGATCGGCGCGGCGAGGCGCGGCTCATCTTTCCGACGCGCCGGACGCTGGAGCGGCTCGCTCAACATTCTAGTTTCGAGGCGATCCGAGCTGATGCGCTCGCCCATCCGATCGAGCCGGTGACGCCGTGGGTCGAGGAGCACGACGGCGAAAAGTTCATTACAATCCCGTCACATCTCGGCTTTCCAGTGACCCAGGAGCGGCTCGACGGCCTTTGGCGGGGCTAGATTGCACTTCCGAGTCGGAAGCTGTCCACAAACGAAAAAGGGCCCACCGAAGCGGGCCCTTCCGTTACTGACAAGCGACTTGCGCTTATTTCAGGTGGTTCGAGAGATGCTTGTTCATCTCGAACATGCTGACCCGATCCTTGCCCCCAAAGATCGGCTTCAGCGTGGCATCAGCCATGATTTCCCGTTTGTTTTGCGGGTTTTGCAGGTTGTTCTTGCGAATGTGATCCCACACTTTGGAAACCACCTGGCTACGCGGCAGCGGTTGGCTCCCGCAGATCTTGGCGAGATCCGCCGACGGAGTAACCGGGCGAGCCAGTCCGCCCCCTGCTTTACGACCAGTTCCTTGTGCCATCAGGCCCTCCTGTTGTTCCTCTGCTGATAGAGCGCAACTTTAAGCGCTTTGCAATGCTGTTGCAGAGGGGGAAATCAGCGAATCGGCGCTCCAAATGGAACCACGCGATTCTGTGCGTCGTGACCGATGTCCGCGCGGCCGCCGTAGGGGATGCCCGAGCGCGCGCACCATTCCTCCACGATCATGGACTCGTCGAGCGCAAAAGCTGGGTCGTTTTCAAGCACATCGGCGACTCGCCCGAGGCGAATTCTGCGAACTTTCCGGACGTTGGCGCTCGCCGTTACATGAAACATGGTCCGGTCGATCCGGTAGAGTTGCTCGCCCACGTCCTCGATGAGGAGGTCGACGCCGCTGAAATCGGGCTCGAGCGGCGTTCCGAGCAGGTTTGACAGCACTGTGAGGTTGAATGCCATCGCCGGAACTTCGAGCGCAGGCTCCAGCGCGGCGCGATCACGACGCACTAGCCAGTCCAGTGCCCGATTCACGCCTGCCTCCCCCCCGCTGCGGAGCACATCCTGCGGCATCGGGCCCCACGCGACATCGATTCCCGCCTTGTACAATCCCGCGAGCAGAAAGCCCGCATCGCTATATCCCATGTAGGTCTTGATCCTGGCCGCTTCCGGAATGTCAGCGAGCGCCGCTTCCGCGATCCGGTTGGACCCATAGCCGCCCCGAGCGAACCAGACCGCGTCAAACGAGGCATCGGCCATGACCTCGCGGAGCGCGGCTAGCCGAGCTTCGTCAGGCCCGGCGAAATGCCCCTCTTCGAGGAAGCACTGCGCATGAATGACGAGCTCGCAATCGCCACGCTCAGCGACGATCGCGCGGACCCGATTCGCCGCGTCATGCTTCAGAGGGCAGCTCGGAGCGACGACGGCAATGCGCATCCGCAAAGCTTATGAGGTGATGACCACAGTCGGCAATGGTGGAAAGCCGGTTACTTCGAATGGCAAGAATGAAGGGAAGCTGCCCGGTCGCTTCTGTCGCTTCCAGCCGCGGTTCCCGTTCCTTCCCTTTTTTACGGTGACTGTCTCCTAGCGAGGCCGCGTCGCCCATCTCAGTCGCTCGGTGGGAGAAGCGTCGAAATGAGGTGCGGGGGGCAAGACTTAGCGAACTTTCGGGATCGCTTTTGCGGTGGCGCGCCGATGCGCAATCGTGCAGCTTCGCGAATCCTTGGGAGAGGGGGAAAGCCGTGAAAAGAATCAGTGCCGTTGCCGTCGCCGTTATCGCGCTCTTTGCAACCTCGGCCGCGCCGGCCCCGGCGAGCTACAGCGTGCTCATCCACGGCGGTACCATCTATGACGGATCCGGCGATACGCCGTACGTCGGTGACGTCGCGCTGAAGGGCGACAAGATCGTCTATGTGGGGCCGCAGGCTCCGGGCCGCGCGGCGCGCGTGATTGACGCCCGGGGCAAGGCGGTGTCGCCAGGGTTCGTCAACATGCTGAGCTGGGCGGTCGAGAGCCTGATCGCCGACGGGCGGGGCATGAGCGACACCTACCAGGGCGTCACGCTCGAAGTGTTCGGCGAGGGGGATTCCATGGGCCCGCTCAATCCGGAGATGAAGAAGCTCGCGCTCAAGCGGCAGGGCGACATCAAATATCCGATAACGTGGACCACCCTGGGCCAGTATCTCGAATTCCTGCAGAAGAAGGGCGTTACCCCGAACGTCGCCTCGTTCGTCGGCGCGACGACCGTGCGCGTTCACGAACTCGGCGAAAAGGACGTCGATCCGACGCCGGCTCAGCTCAACCGGATGCGCGCGCTGGTCCGCCAGGCGATGAAGGAAGGCGCGCTCGGAGTCGGCTCGGCGTTGATCTACTCGCCAGCGACCTACGCCGAGACTCCGGAACTGACGGCGCTCGTGACCGAGGCGGGCAAGTGCGGCGGCATGTACATCAGCCACATGCGCTCCGAGGGGAACAAGCTGCTCGAGGCGATCGACGAGCTGATCGCCATCAGCAAGGATTCGGGAGCGCCGGCGGAAATCTATCACTTCAAACAGGCGGGGCAGCCGAACTGGGGCAAGCTCGATGCCGCAGTGGCGCGGGTAAATGCCGCGCGGGCTGCCGGCCAGCGCATCACCGCCAACATGTATACCTATACGGCGGGCGCGACGGGCCTCGACGCGACGATGCCGCCCTGGGTGCAGTCGGGCGGGCTCGAAGCGTGGGAGAAGCGCCTGAAGGACCCCGCGGTCCGGGTTCGCTTAATCAAGGAAATGCGCACGCCGTCGAACGACTGGGAGAACCTGCTGCTGCTTTCAGGCGGGCCGCAGAATGTGCTTCTGGTGAGCTTCAAGAATCCGAAGCTGAAATACCTGACGGGCAAGACTCTCGCGGAAGTCGCGAAAATGCGTGGCAAGAGCCCGGAAGAGACGGCGATGGACCTGGTCGTCGAGGACGATAGCCGCGTCGGCACCGAATATTTCATCATGAGCGACGACAATGTGAAGCGCGAGACAGCGCTTCCGTGGATGAGCCTCGGTTCCGACGAGGCCTCGCCCGCGCCAGAAGGCGTATTCCTGAAGTCCCAGTCGCATCCCCGCGCCTACGGCAACACGGCGCGGCTGCTCGGCCATTATGTGCGCGACGAGCATACGACGACGCTCCAGGACGCGATACGGCGCATTACCTCGCTCCCAACGAGCAACGTCGGCATCAAGCAGCGCGGCTGGCTCAAGCCGGGCTATTATGCCGACGTCGTCGTGTTCGATCCGGCGACGATCCAGGACCACGCGACCTACGCCAAGCCCGACCAGCTCGCGACAGGCGTCAAGGACGTCTTCATCAACGGCGTCCAGGTGATGCGGAACGGCAAGCATACCGGCGCAAAGCCGGGACGATTCCTGCGCGGGCCAGGCTGGACGGGATGGCCCGGCGGAGGAGCGTGCAAATAGACATCATCGCTGCCCTCCAATAGGGCCGCGCGGGATGATTGATTCTCCGGTTTTCTTCAGTGGTATCGGCGGAAGCGGAATGCTTCCGCTCGCCTCCATCGTGCGCGCGTCCGGCGCGAAGGTCGCGGGCTCCGACCGCTCGCTCGACGCGGGGCGTACGCCGCACAAGTTCGACTATCTGCGATCGCTCGGAATCCAGCTTTTTCCGCAGGACGGTTCCGGGCTCAAGGCGGGGATGACTCTGGTCACGTCCGCCGCGGTCGAACCGACGGTTCCGGATGTGGTGCGGGCGAAGGAGCTTGGCCTCACTCACCTGACGCGTCCGGAATTCCTCGCGAAGCTGCTCAACGCAGCGCAGCGCAGCGTCGCCGTCGGTGGGACCAGCGGCAAGTCGACGGTTACCGGAATGATCGGCTGGATCCTGCACGCCTGCCATCGCCAGCCGACCGTCATGAACGGTGCCGTGATGAAGAATTTCGTGACTCCGGCGGCGCCGTTCGCAAGCGCTCTGGTCGGCGATCCGGAGCTGTTCGTGAGCGAAGTCGATGAGAGCGACGGCTCGATCTCCCTGTACAAGCCCGAGATCGCCGTGCTGACCAACATCAGCCTGGACCATAAGGAGATGGAGGAGCTGCGGAGCCTGTTCGCGGCGTTCCTGCTTCGGGCGCGGAAGGCCATCGTGAACCTGGACGATCCCGAGACCAGGGCAATGGCGGACGTCGTTCCGGCGGACAACCGGCTCGGCTACGGGTTCGACAGCCCGGGCGCCGATTTCATGGGCAAGGATCTGCAGCTTAAGGCCGGAGGAGCGAGTTTCGCCGTCGAAGCTGAGGGTCAGCGGCATGAAGTCCAGCTGCAGGTTCCCGGGCGGCACAATGCTTCGAATGCGCTGGCGGCAATTGCGGCAGCCCGCGCTCTCGGCGTTCCGGTCGCGGATTCTGCCGCGGCGCTCGGCAGGTTCG
>DASQYQ010000372.1:0-10162 GCA_035639115.1 Sphingomicrobium sp.
ATTTCGTCGCGGAGCCGCGCAGCCTCCTCGAACTCGAGGTCGGCGGCAGCTTTCCGCATCCGCTCCTCGAGGTCGGCGAGATAGGCCTTGAGGTTATGCCCGACGAGGTGCGGGCGCTCCTCATCGCCGGTGTCGACGAGAACTCCGTCGCGCTGCGTGACGTCGGCTAGCAAGTCGTGGATCTGGCGCTTGATGCTTTCCGGAGTGATGCCGTGCTCGCGGTTATATTCGAGCTGCTTCTCGCGGCGGCGGCCGGTCTCCGCGAGCGCTCGCTCCATCGATCCGGTGACCGTATCGGCATAAAGGATGACTCGGCCCTCGACGTTGCGCGCCGCTCGGCCATTCGACGGAAGGCAAGCCCGGGACCCGCAAGGGCCGGTTCGGGAAGCAGCAGCGAACCCGCTTCGGCGGCCGCCGCGGCTGACTTCTACCGAAGCACGCCCTTCTTCTCCGCGTTCCACGAATACCAAAGCAGGAACGCGCAGATGAGAATGATCACGAATGGCATGACGGCCATGCCGCCCGAAGTCATGCTTGCCGGCTGCTTGGTCATGAACATCTGGTAGCCGAGCCCGAGCACGGCGCCGACGAACGACAAACCGTACGCCCAGACCGCGAAGCGGCTGCGCGCAAGCAGAAGGATCGATCCGAGCAGGCCTCCCCAAACGCCCATCGCCCACGTCGCGGTGGTCCATTTCGGGAGGCTGTTCATATAAGAAATCGCGTCGGCCGGCATCCTGGCCAGATAGGCCGCGTTCGCGGTCACCGTCATCCAATAGTCGAAGCAGCCGAACGCGCTCCAAAGCAGTGCGAGAATTCCGACGATCCAAAGGTGAACGGGCGCATCGCGCCCTCGTGCAGTCGTGGCCATTGCTGTCCCCCTCCAGGCCGTGCCCTCGAGCGCGGCAAAGGGATGAGGCGCCCATTCGGCGGCCCTGTCAATGGCGCTCGAACAAGTGGTTCAGTGGACTGGAATTTCCTGCTTGAGCAGGTCGCCGACCGCGGCTGCAAGAGCGTTCAGCTCATAGGGCTTCTGAAGCACTGGGAAGCCCTGCGTTGAGTCAATCTGCTCGCTATAGCCGGTCGTAAGCAGGATCGGCAGCTCGGGGAATCGCTGACGCAATTTGCGCGCGAGCTCGATTCCGGTGATTCCGCCCGGCATCACGACGTCGGAGAAGACTAGCCTCGGCTTTTCCCCACCTGCCAACCGCTCGAGGGCTTCCTTGGCGCTGTGGGTGACGGTGGCTTCGAATCCCAGCTCGGCGAGCATGTCGGCCGCAAGCTCCGCGACGAACGAATCATCCTCGACGATCAGGACTTTTCCGAGCGCCGGCGCTCCGTTCAAGTGCGCCGGAACGCCGCGCGTGGAGTGGCTCGCCGGAAGGTAGATGGTGAACGTCGCGCCCTTCCCAGGCTCGGAGTGGACGGTCACAGCGCCGCCGATCTGCTTGGCGAAGCCGAACACCTGGCTAAGTCCGAGTCCTGTCCCTTCGCCGAAGCTCTTGGTGGTGAAGAAAGGCTCGAAAACCCGATCCATCACTTCGGGCGGCATGCCAGGGCCAGTATCCGACACGCGAAGCACCACATGCTCGCCCTTGAGGCCTTCGGGCGATCCGTCGAGCAATTCATTATGAACGCTTATCTTGAGGCTTCCGCCTTCGCTCATCGCATCGCGTGCGTTGAACGCCAGGTTGAGCAACGCAAGCTCGAGCGCGCCTGCGTCCGCGTCGATCGGCCACAGTTGGTCCGAGATCTCGGTCACGACCTCGATGTTGCTTCGGAGCGAAGGCCGGACGAGCGTCGCGACTTCCGAAAAGAACTGCTTGAGGTCGATCTGCTTGATCTCGAGCGGCTGCGCACGGGCGAATGCGAGGAGTTGCTTGGTTAGGCTTGCGCCGCGCTGGGCCGAGCCGCGCACGCCCTCGAGCATCTTCCGCACCTTGTCGGGGTCGTTGATGTTCCGGAGACCGAGCTCGCAAGCCCCGAGGATGGCGGTCAGCAGGTTGTTGAAATCGTGCGCCAGGCCTCCCGTCAGCTGACCCAGGGCCTCCATCTTCTGCGACCGGAAGAGCTGCTCGCGGCTTTCCTCCAGCCTCAGTTGCGCCTCGCGCTTCTCGGTCATGTCGCGCGTGATCTTTGCGAAGCCGATCAGCTCGCCGTCCTCGTCCCGAATCGCGTCGAGGATCACGTTCGCCCAGAAGCGGGTGCCGTCCTTCCGAACGCGCCAGCCTTCGGATTCGTAGCGGCCCTTCTTCCTGGCGGTTTCGAGCGCCCGGTGCGGAACACCCGAGTCGAAATCCTCGGGCGTATAGAAACGGCTGAAATGCTCGCCGACGATCTCGTCAGGCGTGTAGCCTTTGATCCTTTGCGCGCCAGCGTTCCAGTTCGTGACGCGCCCCTGCGGATCGAGCATGAAGATCGCGTAATCGGTAACGCCCTGAATGAGCAGCCGGAAGCGCCGTTCCGCCTCGAGCAGTGCCTGCTGCGACTGCCGCTGCTCGGTCATGTCGCGAGTGATCTTGGCGAAGCCGATCAGCTTGCCATTCTCGTCGTTGATCCGGTCGACGACGACGCTCGCCCAGAAGCGCGTGCCGTCCTTCCGGACGCGCCACCCCTCGCCGGCATATTTGCCTTCGCGGCGCGCGGTTTCGAGAACCTTCTCTGGCATTCCAGCCGAGCGGTCCTCTTCGGTATAGAATTTGGAGAAATGCTGGCCGACAATCTCTTCGGTCTGGAAGCCCTTGATACGTTCCGCGCCCGCGTTCCAGCTCGTCACGAATCCCTTCGTGTCGAGCATGTAGATCGCATAATCGACGATCGACTGGACCAACAGCTTGAAGGGGTCGGACGTCACCGTCTCCACGTCTTCTAATACCCCCTCCTCCACGGACTCACTCCTGGCCTCGCACGAGCCGGCATACACCCCGGCGTTACACATTAACTCCGACGCGCGCGTCTGGTTTCATTGGCCGGTAGGGCGCGTTGCTTCAGGAAATCGTCTAGCGGCGGCTTACCGCAGCTAAAACCAGCGACCCCGTCGCCCTTTTCGATGGGGCGCGGCGCGCTGTATCGCTGGTGTGACCTTCAGCGTCTTATCGATGCGTTTGCCTGCCGATGCTCGGCAGCGAGGCGGCTCATCAGGATCGCGGCGCGCTTTGCTTGCTTGAATATCGACGGGACGTCGACCTTCTCCGAGGCTGTGTGCGAGCCGTCGCTCGACGGACCGAGCCCGGCGAGCCCACTGACTTCGGAGGCGACGAAGCTGATATCGCCGGCGCCGCGCTCAGATGCATCGAGCTCGCCCATCTCCGCCAGCCCCATATCACGGTTCACGCCGTTGAGCTCCGCCAGGATCGCGCGGTTTCCGACGGTCGGCGGCATCGGCGGATAAATGTCCTCGTCGAAGCTGATCTCCGCCTTCGCTCCAGCAAGCGGCTGGGCGACGATCGCGCGCATCTTCGCTTCGGTGCGACTGATCTGGTCCTGGCTGATTGCCCGAAGGTCGCCGCGTGCGAGCGCGGTTGCGGCGATGATGTTGGTCTTGCCCGTTGCTTCCAACCGGATCTTGTCAGCGTCGAGCACTGCGGTCTGCCCGCCGCCGATCAGCCCGACATTATAGGTTAGCTTGTCCTCGGGCAGCTCGCGGCGGAACTGATCGATGATCCGCGCGAGATCGTAGATCGCACCATAATCGTCCGCCCCAACCCCGGCGGAATGCGCAGCGTGGCCGGTCACGGTCAAGGTCCAGCTGCCGGCGCTCCTTCGAGCGGTCGAACCCATGTCCATCGGCCCGTTCGGCCCATCCGACACCGCGAGGTCCTCGAAGTCGAGCGCAACATCGGCAGCCTTTCCTTCGGCGACGAGGTCGCGCCGGGAGATGGCAAGCGGCCGTCCCGCATCCTCTTCGTCGCCCGTCAGAAAGACCGTGATGTTGGCGTTCTTGAGCGTTCCGGCAGCCTGCATCGCCCGGAGAGCCGCGACAATCACGGCATCGCCGCCCTTGTCGTCGCCGGATCCCGGACCGTGCGCCCAGTCTCCGTCGCGAGTCCAGCGCTGGAACGGCGAATCCGGCTCGAACACGGTGTCGAGATGGCCGATCAGCAAAAGCCTCTTGCCGCGGCGGCTCCCCTTATGGCGCGCGACCAAGTGCCCGGCCCGCCCAACCGCGCTCATGTCGATCCATTGCGTGGTGAAGCCGAGTTGCCTGAACTCCGGCTCGACCATGTCGCGCACTGCCTCGACACCGGCCTTGTTCATGGTGCCGCTGTTCTGGTCCACCCAGCGCTCAAGCATCGTGACCGTGCGCTGCTGCTCGGCATCAACCGTTGAGACCAAAGTCTGCTCGGCGCGGTTGAGCGCTGCCGGAGCAGGCGTTGAAAGCACGAGCGTGAAAGCGGCGACGGCGAGGGAGATTCGGTTCTTCATCCGCAGCGGCTTAACGGCGCTGATGGCGAAAGTCAGGGTGGCCCTTTGGTTCCTGACATGGATCAACTGACCTTAGATATCTGTCCTTGGGTAATCTTGGCCCTGCCCCGATTCGGATTAAACAAATGGCACGACTCGCCGCCCCGATGCGCTCAGCATTCGCAGCCGAGATGGCGGGTCTCGGTGCAGCACTGCAGGAGGCGGCCGGCTCAACCCCGTTGTGGCCGGCCGTCTTTTATTTCCAGCCATTCTCCAGCGCTGCCACTCGAGACCAAGCCAGCCAACTTTCCGATAGCAAACCTATTTGGTTCTCTTGTCCCAACTTGGAAGAGGTGCCGCGCGCGACCTGACGAGGTGGGGGCAAATCCAAGCGCATTTGCTAGTTCGCACTTCGGCGAAGTGACCAGCGCAGCGGCCATCGGGCGACCCTTGGCCGCGCCCTCGCCGAACGTCTGCAACGAGGCGTTGCCTTACGGGTGGCTGGATAACCCTATTGGTTAGCTACGGGTCCGCAAACGATGAAAGCGAACTCCGGCGCTCAAAGCGCCGGCGAAGACGGACTTGCTCAATCCGACCGTCTCATCCAGCTCGACGAGCTCATCAAATGGGTTCGACGTCAGGCCCAGGTGAAGCTCGAATGCGACGCAGCGTTGACGTCATTGCTTCGTCGCTTAAGCTCCTCGCAATGACGGCAGTCGGGGGCGCCGCATGAACACCAATCGGCTGAACAGCTTCACCGATGGCGTGGTGGCGGTGATCATCACCATCATGGTGCTCGAGCTGCCGGTACCCAAGGCACCGGGCATTGCTGCGCTCAAGCCGCTGACGGTCCTGTTCGTCGTGTACGCGCTCTCGTTCGTCAAAGTCGGGATCTACTGGTCGCAGCACCACAACATGCTCGCCGCCGCCCGGCGCGTGAACGGGGCAGTGCTGCTCGCGAACCTCTTCTTCCTCTTCTGGCTGAGCCTGGTGCCATTCGTCGTTCGCTGGATCGGTGAGACTGGAATCGTCCGCGATACGATCATCGCATTCGGAGTCATCATGCTTCTGTGCTTCCTCTCGTCCGTTTTGCTGCGAGCAGCGCTGCTCAACGCGAACGATGCGGATGCACCGATCGTGAAAGCCTCGGGGCGAAGCTGGAAGGGGATCGCCACCGGCCTCGCCTATCTCCTCGCAATCCCGCTGGCTTTCCTGTGGCCGTGGCTTTCGGTCGCAATCTATGTCGCAGTCGCCTTGCTGTGGCTGGTCCCGGACAAGCGCCTCGAAAGGCTCGTCGATTGAGGCCCGAACGCCTGAACGCACTCACCGACGGCGTTGTGGCCATCGTGCTTACGATCATGGTGCTCGAGCTCAAGTTCCCCGCGGAGCCGACGCTCCATGCGGTGCTCGAGGTGCTTCCGCTGCTAGCGGCCTATCTCCTCGCCTTCGTCAACGTCGCCATCTTCTGGAACAACCATCATCACATGATGCAGAGCGCGCGCCGAGTGACTGGCGCAGTATTGTGGACCAACCACGCCCTTCTCTTCTGCCTCACTCTCTTCCCGCTGATGATCCGCTGGATCGACGAGGCGGGAGTCACTCCGTTGCCCGTCGCATCCTTCGGCGTTGTCCTCGTCGGCTCGGCCATTGCCTATCTGTCGCTCGAGCGGGCCCTGATCGCCGCAGAGGGAGAGGGATCGGGAATGCAAAAGGCTCTTTCTCACGGCGCCAAGGAATGGGGCAGCTTTGCGGGTTACGTTCTGGCCGTTCCGCTCGCCTTCGTTTCGCCCTACATCTCGGTCGCGATCTACGTGACCATTTCCATAGTGTGGATCGTCCCCGACCGCCGCTTCGAGCCGAAGGCCTAGTTGCAGCGGCCGACCCGCTCTCCCACATGACGGCCATGGAACAATGGCATGGAACGACTATCCTGGGGGTCAAGAAGGGCGGCAAGACCGTCATTGCCGGCGACGGCCAGGTGACGATGGGCAATACGGTGATGAAGCCCAACGCGAAGAAGGTCCGCCGAATCGGCGCCGACGGGAGGGTCATCGGCGGCTTCGCCGGAGCGACTGCGGACGCCTTCACCCTCTTCGAGCGGCTGGAGAAGAAGCTCGAGCAATATAATGGCCAGTTGCTTCGCGCAGCGGTCGAGCTCGCGAAGGACTGGCGGACCGACAAGTATCTCCGCAACCTCGAAGCGCTGATGATCGTCGCGGACGCCGAGCAGATGCTGATCCTCACCGGGAACGGCGACGTGCTGGAACCCGAAGGCGGCATCGCAGCGATCGGATCGGGCGGCAATTACGCGCTTTCCGCCGCTCGAGCGTTGGCTGACTATGAGCAGGACCCGGAGGTCCTCGCCCGCCGGGCGATGAAGATTGCGTCCGAGGTGTGCGTCTTCACCAACGACCAGCTGACGGTCGAGGTGATTGAAGCCTGAGCTGAAGCGGTTACGCTGACGGCGTGCTGTTCGACCGTCGGACCTTTGCCGCAGGCTCAGCTGCCCTGCTCTCGGGGTGCGCGACCGTTGGCACCCGCACCTATGGCGACTGCACGCCGCTTGCGCCCGTCGACGCGGATCCCAGTCGCCTGATCCGCGCTATCGCCGGCCTGAGGCCGTACCGGCGCCAGGGGTTCGTCGTCCGCGCCGAGGCGCTCGGCGACAAGCGCCTCGTCCACAATTACGGCCACGGCGGCGGCGGAATCACCCTAAGCTGGGGCACCTCAAGGCTCGCGACCGAGCTCGGCCTTCAGGGCCACAACGGTCCGGTCGCGGTACTCGGCTCCGGAATCGTCGGCCTGTCCACGGCCCGGCTGGTGCAGGAGGCGGGCCTGCCGGTCACGCTCTACACCGCCGCACTTCCGCCGGAAACGACCTCGAACATCGCCGGCGGCCAGTTCCACCCCTTCGCCGTCTTCCGCGAGGGCTATCAACCGGCGGGCTTCATGGCCCAGTTCACCCGAGCGCTCGACTATAGCTGGCGGCGGTTCCAGATCATGGTCGGCGACGATTACGGGATTCGCTGGCTGCCGACCTATGTCGAGACCGACAGCCCGGAATCGAAGCTGCTCGAAAGCTTTCCACCGATCGACCGGATGCTCACCCGCGCCGAGCATCCGTTCCCGTGGACGAGCACGCTTCGCTACGACACCATGTATGTCGAGGTCGGCCGCTATCTCCGCCAGATGATCCGTGACGTGGAGATCGCCGGCGGCAAGTTCGAGGTTCGAAAATTCACCACTCCGGCCGACATAGCGGCGCTTCCCGAGACGCTCGTCTTCAACTGCACTGGCCTTGGAAGCCGCGCGCTGTTCGGGGATGAGGATCTCCATCCCGCGCGCGGACAGCTCGCGATCCTCGAACCGCAGCCGGAGGTCCAATATGCCTTCACCGGCGGCCCCGGCTACATGTTCCCGAGGCCCGACGGCATCCTGCTCGGCGGCACGTTCGAGGTCGACCAGTGGGACCCGACTCCCGAGCCCGCGACGATCCAGCGCATCATCGCCGATCACAAGCGCTTCTTCGCCTCGTTCCGCTGCACCGCTTGAAGTGCCCGCTTCAGGTCCCGACATTCCTGACGAAATGAACTATCACGCCTCAATTCCCCAGAGCGGCGGGGAGCAAGCCGAAGTGCCACAGGACAAGCTCACACCCAAGGCGATCGTCGCCGCGCTGAATGAGCATATCGTCGGCCAGGACGATGCGAAGAAGGCGGTCGCCGTCGCTCTTCGCAACCGCTGGCGCCGTCAGCAGCTGTCGCCGGAGCTCCGCGACGAAGTGACTCCGAAGAACATCCTGATGATCGGCCCCACTGGCTGCGGCAAGACCGAGATCAGCCGGCGGCTCGCGAGGCTCGCTGATGCGCCGTTCGTGAAGGTCGAAGCGACCAAGTTCACTGAGGTCGGCTATGTCGGCCGCGACGTCGAGCAGATCGCGCGCGATCTCGTCGAGGAAGCGGTCCGGCTCGAGCGCGACCGCCGCCGCAGCAAGGTCAAGGCTGCAGCCGAGGAGGCGGCGATGGACCGCCTCCTCGACGCACTCACCGGCAAGGGCTCGAGCGAAGCAACCAGGCAAAGCTTCAAACAGCGCTTCTCGGACGGAAGCCTCGACAAGGCCGAGGTCGAGATCGAGGTCGACGAAGCGCCCGCCATGCCGTTCGAGATCCCGGGCATGGGTGCGCAGGTGTTCGACCTTAAGTCGATCATGGGGAAGATGGGCGGCGCGGGGCCAAAGAAGCGCCGCAAGCTCAAGGTCCCCGACGCCTTCGCTCGCCTGACCGAAGAGGAAGCCGATAAACGGGTCGATCCCGACGACATCAACCGAGTCGCGCTCGCGGATGCCGAATCGAACGGGATCGTCTTCATCGACGAGATCGACAAGATCGCGGTCAGCGATGTCCGCGGCGGGTCGATCAGCCGAGAGGGCGTCCAACGCGATCTACTGCCTCTGATTGAAGGCACGACCGTCGCGACGAAATATGGCCCGCTCAAGACGGACCATATCCTGTTCATCGCGAGCGGCGCGTTCCACATCGCCAAGCCCGCCGACCTCCTCCCCGAGCTTCAGGGCCGGCTTCCGATCCGAGTCGAGCTGAAGGCCCTGACCCAGGAAGATTTCGTTCGGATACTGTCGGCGACGCGCGCTAGCCTGACGGAGCAATATCAAGCATTGCTCGGCACCGAAGGAGTCACGATCCAGTTCGCGGATGACGGAATCAAGGCGCTCGCTCGAATCGCTGCGGAGGTCAACGAAGCGGTCGAGAATATCGGCGCTCGTCGTCTCCAGACGGTCATGGAGAAGCTTCTCGAGGACGTCAGCTTCGACGCCGAGGAGCGCCGCGGCGAGACACTGACCGTCGATGCCGCTTTCGTCGAGGGCCAGCTCAGCGGAATTGCCAAGAATGCCGATCTGAGCCGCTATGTGCTTTAGGAACATGGATTAAGTTGCGACGGCCAACGCTTGGCGGACACGATCCGTCGCACCGCCTGCGTCGCAACAGCGCTCGACGCCGTTGGTCCTTCATCCCCGCATGGAGGTATCAATGAAAGTTGGACTGACGATTCTCGCAACGGCCGCGATCCTTCTGCCGGCAGCAGCCGTGGCTCAGGACATGCAACCGACTACAACGGCGCCCGCAACTCCGAAGAGCGCGCCCGGCCCTGCGACTTGGGGGCAGGAACAGACGACTCCAGGCAATGCGAGCGATTTGACGCCGGCGGCCAAGGGAAGCACGCCTTCCGGACAGACCAGCACGAAGGCTGAAGCGACCACCAAGGTCACAAAGGCCGACGTCAAGGCAGGAGCTTCGATTTTCGACACGAGCGGCAACTCGGTCGGAAAGGTCGAATCGATCTCCGCGAAAGGCGCAGTGGTCAACACCGGCAAGGTCAAGGTGACCGTGCCGATCTCAAGCCTTGCCAAGAGCGACAAGGGCCTGGTCATCGCAATGACCAAGTCGCAGATCGAGGCCGCGGCGAAGAAGTCCAGCTAATTGGCTTGGTTCGCCGGTAGCGCCAGAGCAGGCCGTTGACGAACGGCGGCCAGAGGCTCGCTTTCACGCCGGCGAGCCTGAGCCAGCCCGCGGCGACGGCGTTGCAGGTGCGAAGCGCATTCGCCTTGCCGCTGGCGCGATAGAAAGCGTCGAACGGACCGTAGCCCGGGTGGTCGATCCGCTCCGGCCTTCCGTGACCATCCAGTGCGAAGTCGGCGCGAATCGCTGCCCATAATCGCCGATATTCCTCCGGCCTCAGGCGC
>DASQYQ010000373.1:0-4792 GCA_035639115.1 Sphingomicrobium sp.
GCGCGCTTTCTCCAGCCGATCGTAGCCGCTTGCTTCTTCGGCCCTGAGTTCGCTCGCGAAATTTCCGGCGCGGACCTCGGCGAGAACCTGGGTCATCCGATCCCTAACCCCCTGGTCGACGATCCGCTTCCCGCCGAGGAGCGCACCTAGCTCGGCGGTATTCGAGATGACTTCCTTCATGCCCGCGATCCCGCGCGATTCGATGAGCTCAGCGATGAGGTGAAGCTCGCCGACGCATTCGAGATAGGCGACTTCGGGCGAGACTCCGCCTGCAACGAGCGTCTCGAACCCGGCAACAAGCAGTTCCGGAACGCCGCCCCAGACCACTGCCTGCTCATTGAACAGATCGGCCTCCGCCTCCTCCGCGAAGGATGAGGCGATGAGGCCGGCGCGCGCGCAGCCGATCGCCTGGCCGTAGGCGAGAGCGATTCCCTTCGCGTTTCCAGTCCAATCCTGCTCGACGGCCCACAGGCCGATCATGCCCTTGCCCTCCTTGTAAAGCGACCGGAGGGCAGTCCCGGGGCCCTTGGGCGCGAGCAGGTAGACGTCGAGGTCGGCACGAGGAGCGACAAAGCCAAAGCGCACCGACAGCCCGTGACTGAAGCCGAGCGCGGCACCTTCCCGAAGCAGCGGCTCGATTTCGCGATAGAGGCCGGCGTGGGTCTCGTCGGGAGCGAGCATCATCACGATGTCGGCCGATTGTACCGCATCCTCGATGAGCGCGGTCTCGACGCCGGCAGCCTCGACTTCGATCCTGCTCCCGGATCCCCCGCGAAGCCCGACGACGACGTCTATGCCGCTGTCCTTCAAATTCAGCGCTTGCGCTCTGCCTTGATTGCCGTAGCCCAGGATGGCGACGCGGCTGCCTTCGAGAGGCGATCGATCGATGTCGGCGTCGCGAAGCAGCTCCATGGCGGGCGCCTAGCCGTTCGGCCCCAGCAGAGCCAGCGCTTCGGCCAGCCGATCAATGTCGAGAGGCTCCTTGAAACGCGGCCAGTCGGCGGGCGGTTGGTGCGCGAACCAGGTATATTGGCGCTTCGCGTACCGCCGAGTCGCCTGCTGGCCGGCAGCGATCGCTTCATCGAGGGAGCAGCTGCCAAGCAGATATGCAGATAGTTCGGAGACGCCGATCGCGCGCATGACTGGAAGGTTGGGGTTGAGCTTTCGAAGAAGCAGCGCCTCGACCTCGCTCGTGGCGCCGGCGTCGATCATGTGGGCGAACCGCTCGTCGCACCTCGCGTAAAGCCATTTCCGCGGCGGCAGTAGGATCAGCGCTCGAAGCGAGACTTCCGAGGCGATCCCGCCTTCGCGTCGTTCCTGCCATTCCGCAAGCGTTCGACCAGTGGAAAGGATCACCTCCAACGCGCGGTTGATCCGGGTCGTGTCGCCGGCATTGAGGCGCGCAGCCGCGCCTGGGTCGAGCGCCTGCAGCTTCGTCCGATTCTCATCCACGGGCGAAGCGCGAACGCGCTCGCGCACCTCCGGATCGATCGCCGGAATCGGCGCGATTCCGTCGAGCAGCGTCCGCAAATAGAGGCCGGTGCCGCCGACGAGGATCGGAGTCCGGCCGCTCGAGTGGATCTCGGCGATCTCGAGCCGCGCCATTTCGGCCCAGTTGGCGGCGGAGCAGGGGAAAGCGCCGTCCTGAACGCCGTACAGGCGATGCTCCACCTTCTGAAGCTCATCGGCCGTCGGGGCTGCGCTCAGAACCCTCAGATCGTGATAAACTTGCGCACTATCGGCGTTGACGATCACGCCGTCGATTTGCTGAGCAAGCGAAAGCGCCAATGCAGACTTGCCGCTCGCGGTCGGTCCGGCGATGACGACTAGAGGAGGACGAAGCTCGGCCATGGCGATCGCGACGCTGATAGCAGCGGGACGGCTCGATGACAGGTTGCTGGATCGCGCGCTTGGACTGCTGCGCGAAATCGATCCGAAGGCGGCCTTCATCCACTGGATAGACGAAGGCGATGCCGCCGACTTCAGCTTTTCGGGGGATCGGAAGGGGGCTCGCTGGGCACTCGAGGCGCTCGAAGGAGTCGACCTCGTCGTCCAGCCGGAGGAGCCCCGCTGGAGGAGGCTGCTCGTCGCCGACATGGATTCGACGATCATCGGTCAGGAATGCATCGACGAGCTCGCCGATTATGCCGGCCTCAAGAAACAGGTCGCCTTGATCACGGAACGAGCGATGCAGGGCGAGCTCGACTTCCCCGGCGCACTTCGCGAGCGCGTGCGGCTGCTCGCGGGCCTCGACGAGCGCGCTCTCAAGCGGTGCCTCAATGAGCGGGTCGAAGTCACCGCCGGCGCCGAAACCCTGGTCCAGACCATGCGGGCCGGAGGCTCGAGCTGCCTCCTCGTGTCGGGCGGTTTCCTGTCCTTCGCCGAGCCGATCGCAAGCGCCGTCGGTTTCGACCGAGTGAGGGCGAACCGCCTCGTCTTCACCGGGGGCAAGCTCAGCGGCGAAGTCGGCGATCCGATCGTCGATGCGACTGCCAAGCGCGAGGCGCTGATCGAAGTCCGCAATCAACTCGGCCTCGCCCATGAGGATGTCCTGGCGGTCGGCGACGGTGCCAACGACAAGCTGATGATCGAAGAGGCCGGCCTCGGAATCGCATTCCGCGCGAAGCCCGCGCTGGTCCAGGTCGCGGACGCCGAGCTCAAGCACCACGGGCTCGACGCCCTGCTGTGGGTGCAGGGCGTCCGCCGCCGCGACTGGTTCAGAGCCTAGCTATTTCGCGGAAACCGGGAAGCAGGAGACGCCGACCGCCTTGCATGCCGAGTCGGCTGCCGACTTGCTCTCGAATGGTCCCACCTGGAGTCGAGTGACCGGCCCCGCTGACACATAATATGGGTGGCGGCCGGCAAGCGCCGACTTGCCGGAGACCTTCTTGAATTGCGCTTCGGCGTTACCGCGCTGCGAGAAGGCGCCGAGCTGAATCCTCCAATCACCCTTTGCCGCGGAAGCAGAGGCGGTCGCGACTGGTTTCGCCGGCCGTTCCGAGACCGTCGCGGCAGGCTTTACCGGCCTTTGCGGCGGCGCCTTCGCCAACGCTAGCTTTTCCGTCGGCTTGGCCTGCGCCTGTGCGGGCGGCTGTGCGGGCGGCTTAGCCTTTGCCATTTTCTGCGGCTTTGGCGGCACTTCGGCCTTCGCAGTCTTCACCGGCCGAGGCGCTTCGTCAGCCGCTGGAGCGGGCGCGGGCACTTCCTTCGCCATCTCGCTCGCGATCTGGACTCCGCGTTTGCGATCCGCGATCGGAAGGATCTGGTCGAGCTGAGTTAGAGTCTCCTTGGCCGGGGCCAGTCCCTGCGCAGCGGCGCGGCTGACATAAGCGTAGCCGAGGACCGGGTCCTGAGTGACGCTATCGCCGTTCACCAGCGCAGTGCCGTAGACGAGCAGGGCCCGAGGCTCGCCTCGTTCAGCAGCCTTCTTGAGCCATTTGAGGCCGTCCGCCTGCTCGTTGTTCTGGAAGAGCAGGAGGCCGAGAGTCGTCTCGGCGTCGAGATGTCCCTGGGTGGCGGCCCGCTCGAACCAGGTCTTCGAAGCGGCCAAGTTGGTGGGGACTCCGCGCCCGAGCCGATATGCCTGGCCGAGATTGAACTCGGCATCGGCATCGCCCTTGTCCGCGAGCGGTCTCCAGATCGACACGGCGCCCGCATAATCGGAGCGTTGCCACGCTTCGATTCCCGCCTTCACCGATTGGGCTTGCAGCGGTCCAGCAGTCGCAATCAGCAACGCCGCGGCAACTAAACATCTGCGATTCATTGGCAACGCACCCCCTCGCATAAGCTAACCCGAGGAGCGCCTCCGCGCAAACAGGGTCGTGCCGATGTTAACCAGATTTTAGAGGCTCTGGTGTCACTCCGCTCGCTGAACTGACGTCAATTCACGCGAGGGGAAAAGCATGCGCGTCCTGGCTATGGCATCGCAGAAAGGCGGATCGGGCAAGACGACCCTGTCCGGCCATCTGGCGGTGCAAGCGCAAATGTCGGGGGCAGGTCCGGTCTGCCTGATCGACATCGACCCGCAAGGCAGCCTTGCCGACTGGTGGAACGAGCGCGAGGCCGAAATGCCGGCATTTGCGCAGACCACGGTCGCCCGGCTCGCATCCGACCTCGAGGTTCTTCGGCAGCAGGGTTTCCGGCTCGCAGTCATCGACACTCCGCCGGCAATCACCATGGCGATCCAGAGCGTTATCGCCGTTGCCGAGCTGATCGTCATCCCAACTCGCCCGAGCCCGCACGACCTTCGCGCCGTCGGTGCGACGGTCGATCTTTGCGATCGCGCCGGCAAGCCGCTGATCTTCGTGGTCAACGCCGCTACGCCGAAAGCCAAGATCACCTACGAGGCCGCCGTTGCGCTTTCGCAGCACGGCACAGTCGCTCCGGTCACCCTTCACCATCGCACCGATTTCGCCGCGTCGATGATCGACGGTCGAACCGTGATGGAAATCGACCCGCAGGGCCGTTCCGCCAAAGAGGTGGTCGAGCTGTGGGATTATATTTCGGACCGGCTCGAGAAGAACTTCCGCAGGACCGTCTTTGCAGCGCCCGGTGCAGCGCCTGGCATCAGCCCGGCCAGCCCGCGCCCGGTCGGCGGCTTCGGCCGCCGCGTCGTCGGCCAGTAATGGGGGCGCAGGTGGCCAGCGAAGCAAAGCCTTTCGCCTCTCTTTCATCCGGTCTTCTCGCTCGCAAGGGTGCGGCGCGCCCGGCCATGCGACCCCAAGGCTTCGGCCAGGTTGGCGGCCAGGGCCTGGAGGATCTCGGCTGGAATGACATGGGGTTCGAACCTCCG
>DASQYQ010000374.1:0-8587 GCA_035639115.1 Sphingomicrobium sp.
CCATCAGGTCACCGACGCCAGCGGCCTCGATGCGTTGGCCCAGCGGCAAGTGGTGCCCGGCTATATCGGCTTCGACGCGACGGCATCGAGCCTTCACGTCGGCAATCTAGTCTCGATCATGCTCCTGCGCCGGCTTCAGCAGACTGGCCACAAGCCGATCGTGGTCATGGGGGGCGGAACGACGAAGGTCGGCGATCCCTCGGGCAAGGACGAAAGCCGCAAGCTCCTGACCAACGAGGCAATCGACTCGAACATCGCCTCAATCCGCCGCTGCTTCGAACGTTTCCTGACCTTCGGCGAAGGGCCGACCGACGCCATCATGGTCAACAACGACGACTGGCTCGGCGGGCTGAATTACATCCCGTTCCTGCGTGAAGTTGGCCGCCATTTCACGATCAACAGGATGCTGACGTTCGACAGCGTGCGGCTTCGCCTCGAGCGCGAGCAGCCGCTGACCTTCCTCGAGTTCAACTACATGATCCTCCAGGCCTACGACTTCCTCGAGCTGTCGCGGCGGGTCGGGTGCAGGCTGCAGCTCGGCGGTTCCGACCAATGGGGCAATATCGTCAACGGGATCGAGCTCACCCGCCGAATCGAAGGCGCCGAGCTGTTTGGAGTGACGACGCCGCTGATCACGACCGCTGACGGCGCCAAGATGGGAAAGACCGCTCAAGGGGCCGTGTGGCTCAATCCGGATCTTCTCAGTCCGTACGATTACTGGCAGTTCTGGCGCAACTCGGCCGATGCCGACGTCGGGCGCTTCCTTCGGATCTTCACCGACCTCCCGCTCGAAGACGTCGGCCGGCTGGAGAGCTTGCAGGGCTCGGACATCAACCAGGCGAAGGTCGTCCTGGCGACCGAAGCCACGGCCTTGCTTCACGGCCGCGAGGCGGCTGAAGCAGCGGCGCGAACGGCAGCCGAGACCTTTGGCGCCGGCGGGATCGGCGAGGATCTTCCGACTCTGTCGCTCGGCGATGGCATGAATGTGACTCACGCCCTCACGGCGCTTGGATTCACGCCGTCGAACAAGGAGGCGAAGCGAAAGATCGCCGAGGGCGCGGTTCGGCTTGAGGACGTGACGGTGAACGATCCAGGACTGATACTGATGGCCTCGGATCAGCCGCTGAAGCTCAGCCTTGGCAAGAAGAGGCATGCTTTGCTGGTGAAATAGCTCGTTCGCGGGGGGATCGAGACCAACTCCGCCGACGGGTCGGCGAGGCAAACATCCATCATGCCGGGTGCCTCACGACCAATGGCGACAAAGTGCGAGCAATGATCTCCGGCGAGGTCTTCGACCGGCGATAGATCAGCCCGACCGGATCAAACCCACCGCCTGGTCGCGCTCGAACAAGTAGAGACAGATACGCGCTGCCTGCCCGCGCTCGCCCTTCAATCCACCATCGCGATCGAGCAGCAGCATCGCATCGCTCTGCGCGATCGGAGCGAGTTCCTGCACGTCCTCGGCCGTGGCGGCGCGGAAGTTTTCCTCACCGGATTGACGGGTTCCGAGGATTTCGCCGGGACCGCGCAGGCGAAGATCCTCCTCGGCGATTCGGAAGCCGTCGCTCGTCTCGCGCATCAGGGTGAGCCGTGCGCGCCCCACGTCGGTGAGATGTTGCCCGCGAATGAGTAGGCAGGTGCTCTTTCCGGAACCCCGGCCGACTCGGCCGCGAAGCTGGTGCAGCTGGGCTAGTCCGAAGCGTTCAGCGCCCTCGACTATCATGAGCGTTGAATTGGGCACGTCGACTCCGACTTCGATCACTGTCGTGGCAACGAGCACCGCGAGCTCGCCGGACGCGAACCGCGCCATTACGACGTCCTTCTCAGCTCCTTTGATTCGGCCGTGGACCAGGCCGACCTTATCCTCGCCGAAGCGCTTCCTCAGTATTCGAGCACGCTCCTCAGCGGCGGCAGCATCGCTCTTCTCGCTCTCCTCGACTAGCGGGCACACCCAGTAAGCCTGGCCTCCGCCTGCGATATGGCGGCCTAACCCGTCGATCGCGACCGGAAGCTTCTCTTCGCTGATCACGCGAGTCTCGACGGGGGTGCGGCCGGGCGGCATCTCGTCAATCCGGCTGACATCCATCTCGCCATATTGCGTGAGCGTCAGAGTGCGCGGGATCGGCGTTGCCGTCATCACCAGCAGGTGCGGCGGGTGCTCGGCCTTTGAAGCGAGCAAGAGCCTCTGCGAAACGCCGAAGCGGTGCTGCTCGTCGATCACCGCGAGGCCGAGGCTCTTGTAGGCCACCTTCTCCTGGAAGATCGCGTGAGTGCCGACGAGGATGTCGACGGAGCCGTCGGCTAGCCCCATCAGAACGCCGTCGCGAGCGCGCCCCTTCTCCCGCCCGGTCAGGATCGCGACTCGCACTCCAATGCTGTCGACCTGGCCGAGCAAGGTCGCATGATGCTGTCTCGCGAGAATTTCGGTGGGCGCGAGGAGGGCCGCCTGAGCGCCGCTCTCGACTGCCGTCAGCATCGCCGCGAGAGCAACCAATGTCTTGCCTGAGCCGACGTCGCCCTGGAGCAGGCGAAGCATCGGCAATTCCTGCGCCATGTCGCCGCGAATTTCCCGGATCACCCGCCGCTGGGCGTTCGTCAGCTCATAGGGCAGCTTCAGCCGACGGATCAGTTCGCCGGTGCCTGGCAAAGACTTTGTCCGGTGTCGCCGCTGCGACTGACGCAAGAGAAGCAGCGCCAGCTG
This sequence comes from Sphingomicrobium sp., assembly GCA_035639115.1. Taxonomy (GTDB): domain Bacteria; phylum Pseudomonadota; class Alphaproteobacteria; order Sphingomonadales; family Sphingomonadaceae; genus Sphingomicrobium. Next base: position 2,702 of record DASQYQ010000374.1, read on the forward strand.
GTTCGCGAAGATTTCGTCGTAGGCAAGCCGCCGCCGCGCATCCTCGGCGCCGGGCTCGCGGTGGATGAGGGCGAGCGAAGCCCGCCACGCGCTCCAGCATTCGCGAGCGGCGAGCGACGGCTCGATCCATTCCGCCAGGTCCGGCGCGCGTTCCAGCGCTTCGCGGACCAGCTCGCCAAGGCGGCGGTTGGTGAGCCCCTCGGTCAACGGGTAGACCGGTTCGCGGATCAGGGGCGGCGGACCCTTGCCGGGTTCGGATACCTCGGGATGAATGATCTGCCACTCGTCGCCATATTGCTCGAGCTTGCCCGAGACGATTCGCGTCTGCCCCATCGGCAAGGTCCGCTTCGCCCAGCCGGGGTTGTTGAAATAGACCAGGCTGATCCTGTTTCCGTGGGAGTCGCTCGCGAATATGCGCGTCGGTCCGCGCCACGAGCGGTTTTCGCGGCTATCGAACGGCGTCAGCTCGAGGATGACGGTGCGACCCAGGAGCGATTCCGTCGCCGCCGGTGCGCTGACGCGTTCGATCGATCCCGTCGGCAGATGGTAGAGCAGATCGACGACGCGCTCTATCCGCAGCCTCTTCAGCAGCTTCGCGATCTGCGGCCCGACGCCTTTGAGCGCGTCCACCTCCGTGAACAGAGGATTGAGAACATCGGGCCTCATCGAGCGCGCTTAGCGCAAGTCCTCTGGCCGGTAGAGAAATTGCTTGGAGCGGACCCATTGCGAAAGAACCCATTTGCGCCCGCTGGTCGGCGGGAGGCCCGCATGCCGGGTGTTGTAGTCGGGCGTTCCGTCCTGGCGAACGTTCAGGAAGGCGATCGCGTCCCCTGTGCCGCCTCGAAACTTGACGCCCGCATCCGGGAAGAAGGTTTCGGCACCTTCGAAGTCCTCGTTCAGATATGTGACGATCGTAGCGATCCTCTGTCCCATATGCTCCAGCTCGGCCCGAAAGGCGGGCACCTGTGGGTCGACATAGTCGGTGTGAAGGCTGAACTCCTGCCCCGGTTCGTAGCTGATCACGTTCGGCGGCTCGTGCTTTTCCACCGGGATTCGAAGCAAGCGCGCAGCCCGCTCCTGCATGATTGCTAGAACGACGTCGCGCTGTCTCGGACCGAAGCCGAAATCGCGGGCGGTACGGACCGCCTTCGCCCCGCCACTATTCACCGATGCAGCGACGAGACGATCTGCGGCTCGATCGATCAGCCATTTTGAAAAACCGGGCGGCGCGAATCCGCGAACCGCTCCGATCTGGGAGATGCTCGAAAGGCGCTCCATCTGAGGAGGCGTGAGCAGCTGCTCGAGCGGCGCCTGGCTGACTAGCTCGAGCTGGCGCTCCGCGTCGGGTTCGCCGGCATCGGCCGCGCTTTCCAGCAAGTCGACGGCGTCCTGCCAGCTCTGACTACGGCCCCAGCCATAGGCAGCGCGAGTCGCCTGCTCGCTGAACGTCTCCTCCGCCATCCCATTTCGTTTGCACCGCAGGCTTGTCGCCAGGCAAGCTTCTGCGCTCTTTCCCCGAGGCTCGCCCACTCCTACATGCATTGCATGCCCTCCGATCCGGAACTGAAGCGCCTCGCCTGGCGCGCGCACCATCGCGGCACCAAGGAAGCCGATATGCTGATCGGCGGGTTCTTCGATGCTCACCATGCCGCGTGGGGAGCGGACGAGCGCGCTTTGTTCGAAACGATGCTCGAAGAACAGGACGTCGACATCATGGCCTGGGCGCACGGAACCGCCGAGCCGCCGGAGCGGTTCGCCGGTCCGATGATCGAAGCGCTCAAGCGATTGGACTACGTCAGGATTCCGCGGTGACGGAACCGCTCCAGCGGGTTCGCCGCGCCAAGCAGCCGCTTACGCTCGCAAGCGTGCCGACCGGCTTTCTGCCCTGGCTCGCCGCCGACCTCGCGCGCGCCGCGCACCATGGGAGCGGTGGCGGGCGCGCGGTCGTCATCGTCGCGGACGAGGCGGCCATGCGCGCGCTCGCCGAGACGGTTCCACTGTTCGCCCCCGAGGTCGAGGTTCTGACGCTGCCCGGTTGGGACTGCCTTCCATACGACCGTGCCTCCCCCGCCCTGCGCGTAATGGCCGAACGGCTGGCTACGCTGAGCGCGCTCCAGGCGAAGCGGGAGAAGCCGCAGCTGCTGGTCGCGACGGCGAGCGCAGCGACTCAGCGGCTCATGACTCCGTTCCGCATCCGCCAGCTCACTCGGCGCATTGCAGAGGGCGAGAGGATCGAGCGCGAAGCGTTGGTCGAGCAACTGAATGCCTTGGGCTACGAACGCGTCGATACGGTCGCCGAGCATGGCGAATATGCAGTTCGCGGTTCGCTCATCGACCTCTTCCCGGCGGGCGAGGACTTGGCGCTCCGCCTCGACTTCTTCGGCGACGAGATCGACAGCCTTCGCCGCTTCGATCCCACCGACCAGCGCTCGACGGACAAAGCAAAGGCATTCACCATGATGCCCGCGTCGGAGGCATTGCTCGACGCCGAGAGCATCAAGCGCTTCCGCTCGGGCTACCGCGAAAAGTTCGGAGCCACCGCTACACAGGATCCTCTCTACCAGGCGCTCTCGGAAGGGCGCCGGATGGGCGGAATGGAGCATTGGCTCCCGCTGCTCGAAGAGCGGCTGGAAACGCTCTTCGATCACCTCTCGGAAAATGATCTCGTCATTCGCGATGCGGCGGCCGATCAGGCGGTCGGCGGCCGCCGCGAGGCGATCGACGATTATTACCAGAACCGTGTCCGGGCGGCGGAGGGCGAGCCCGGGAGCTACCGCCCGCTCGAGCCGAACGCGCTCTATCTTTCGAAGAAGGAATGGGAGGGCTTCGAAGCCGATCGCCCCATCCATCTCGCCTCCCCCTTCCACGAGCCTGAATCCGACCGGATTATCGATTTCGGAGTCGACGCCGCCCGCGATTTCGCGCCCGAGCGCGCGCAGCAAGCCAATGTCTACGAAGCCGTCGCCAAGCATATCGGCGACCTGCGCCGAAGCGGGCACAAGGTAGTGCTTGCAAGTTACACGCGCGGTGCGCGCGAGCGCCTCAGCGGCCTGCTCGAGGACCACGGCATCAAGGCCCAGACGCTGGCGGACAGCTGGCAGGATGCGCTCGGGTCGAAGACTCAGCCCGCCCTGCTCGTTCTACCGCTCGACCACGGCTTCACCGCGCCCGAGGTCGCAATCCTCACCGAGCAGGACATGCTCGGCGACCGGCTGGTTCGCCGGCGCAAGAAGAAGGCTGCAGCTGCGTTTCTCGAGGAGCTGGCGACCCTGTCACCTGGCGACCTCGTGGTGCACGCCGACCACGGCATCGGCCGCTACGAGGGATTGGCCCAGATCCCCGTCAGCAAGGTGCCGCACGACTGCGTCGCGCTCGAATATGCGCGCGGTGACAAGCTTTATGTCCCGGTCGAGAATATCGAGCTTCTGAGCCGATACGGGAGCGAGAGCGAGGGCGTGTCGCTCGACAGCCTCGGCGGCGAAGCGTGGCAGCGGCGCAAGGCGCGGATGAAGGAGCGGATCCGCGAGATCGCGGGCGAGCTGATCAAGGTCGCCGCGGCCCGGGCGACCCGCCCCGGCGTGGTTGCCGAGGCCGACTCAAGCTACCCGCAATTCGTCAACCGGTTCCCGTATGAAGAGACGGACGACCAGGAGAACGCCATCGGCGACGTGCTGAAGGATCTCGAAGCCGGTAGGCCAATGGACCGGCTTGTCTGCGGCGATGTGGGCTTCGGCAAGACAGAGGTCGCGCTACGCGCAGCCTTCGTGATGGCGATGTCCGGCAAGCAGGTCGCCCTGGTGTGCCCGACGACCTTGCTTGCTCGGCAGCATTACGCCAACTTCGTCGAGCGCTTCCGCGGGTTCCCGGTCGAGATCGGACGACTCTCGCGACTAGTGCCGGCGGCCGAGGCCAAGCGAACGAAGGAAGGCCTCGCGGACGGCAAGATCGACATTGTCATCGGCACGCATGCGATCCTCGCCAAAAGCATTAACTTCAAACGCTTGGGCCTCGTCATTGTCGACGAGGAGCAGCATTTCGGAGTGGCACATAAGGAGCGGCTGAAGGCGCTCAAGAACGACGTTCACGTGCTGACCCTCACCGCAACGCCGATCCCGCGGACTCTGCAGATGGCGATGAGCGGGCTTCGCGAGCTGTCCGTCATCCAGACGCCGCCGGTCGACCGGCTCGCGGTGCGCACTTACGTCACACCGTTTGACGGCGTCGTCCTTCGCGAGGCGCTGCTCCGCGAGCATTTCCGTGGCGGGCAGAGCTTTTTCGTGGTGCCTCGAGTCGCCGATCTCCCGGACATCGAGGAATGGCTTCGGCAGCAGGTTCCCGAGGTCAAGTTCATCACTGCTCATGGGCAAATGAGCCCGACCGAGGTCGAGGAGAGGATGAGCGCCTTCTACGACCGCAAATATGACCTGCTTCTATCGACCACGATCGTCGAGAGCGGACTCGACATCCCGAGCGCGAACACCCTCGTCGTCTATCGATCCGACCGGTTCGGGCTCGCCCAGCTCTACCAATTGCGCGGCCGGGTCGGCCGTTCGAAGTCGCGCGCCTACGCCTATCTGACCATGCCCGAGAATCGCTCGATCACCGAGGCAGCGCAGAAGCGCCTCCAGGTGTTGAGCGAACTCGACAATCTCGGCGCGGGATTCCAGCTCGCCAGTCACGACCTCGACATCCGAGGCGCCGGCAACCTTCTTGGGGACGAGCAGTCCGGACACATCAAGGAAGTGGGGTTCGAGCTCTACCAATCGATGCTTGAGGACGCGATCGTCGAGCTGAAGGCAGGTGGAGTTCCCGCTCGAGAGGAGTTCACCCCCCAGATCAGCGTCGATGCGCCGATCATGATCCCCGAGCATTACGTTCCGGACCTCGATCTGCGCATGGGCCTCTATCGCCGCCTCGGCGAGCTCGAGGACCGCCAGGCAATCGACGCCTTTGCCGCAGAGCTCATTGACCGCTTCGGTGCACTTCCCGAGGAAACCGCGAACCTGATGAAGATCGTCGAGGTGAAGCTGAACTGCCGCGAAGCGATGGTTGCGAAGCTCGACATCGGACCCAAGGGCGCAGTGGTCACCTTCGCTGACGGCGGTTTTCCGGACCTCTCCGGCCTCCTCGGCTATATCGATCGCCTGAAAGGCGCGGCCAAGCTTCGGCCCGATAGCAAGATGGCCGTCAGCAGGAATTGGCCCACGCCCGACGCCCGGCTCAACGGTGCGGTCCAGCTTTCGCGCGGGCTCGCGCGAGTCGCCGCTGCCGGAGAGAAGAAGGAAGCGGCCTAGGACGCGAAACGCGTCAGCTCTTCGTGAGTCAGCGGCGGCGAGCCGAAGAAGCCCTGGTATAAATCGCAGCCCCAGTCGCGCAGTAGCTCGAGCTGCTCGGCCGTCTCGACTCCCTCGACGACGACCTTGAGCCCCAGCTCATGCGCGAGCCGGATCATCCCGCTGACCACGATCCGGTCCCGCTCGCGCCTGGATATGTCGCCGACAAGCCCGCGGTCGATCTTGAGCGTGTCGAGCGGCAGCGAGGTCAGATAAGCCATGCTTGCATAGCCAGTCCCGAAATCGTCGACTGCTATCCGCAGGCCGGCGTCGCGCATCGTGGCGAGACGGGCCGCAACGCTCTGTCGATCAGACAAGAGCGCAGTCTCGGTGATCTCGAGCGTGATCCGCTTCGGGTCGATCCCCACAGCCGAAATTTCGTCCAGCAACCACCGCTCGTAGCCTTCGCGGCTGATGTCCGCCGGAAGCAGGTTGATCGAGACGCTCAAATCCTTGAGCGGCCCCTCCCATATCGATGCGCAGCGGAGCGCCTTGCGCTGCACCATGCGCGATAGGCGCTCCCCCAGCGCGGCCGAGGTCGCTCTTGCGAAAA
>DASQYQ010000375.1:0-2497 GCA_035639115.1 Sphingomicrobium sp.
CAATGTCTATGTGCACGACCCGGTCGCGGACCCCGACGAGGCCGTCCACGAATACGGCATCCGTCTCACCCCCTGGCAGGAGCTGCCGAAGGCAGCAGCGGTCGTGGCAGCCGTAGCGCACCGGCAGTTCATCGAGCGCCCGCTCGAGGATATCGTGTCCAAACTGGTGCCCAACGGCATTTACGTCGACGTCAAAAGCCAGGCGGACGCGGCGGCGCTGCGTGAGCGCGGCATCGACGTCTGGCGCCTATGAACAGCTGGCTCGTAACAGGAAGCGCCGGCTTCATCGGCTCACACCTGCTCGAAGCGCTGCTCAGGTTCGATCAACGCGTGGCAAGCGTCGACGACTTCTCCACGGGTCATCGCAGCAATCTGGAGGAGGTGTCACGAAGCGTCGGGGCGCGCGCGTGGCAGCGGCATCGTTTCGTGGAAGGCAGCATCGCCGACCCGGAGGTCTGTCGCGAGGCCTGTCGCGGCGCGGACATCGTTCTCCACCAGGCGGCGCGCGGCTCGGTGCCGCGCTCGATCGAGGACCCGCTTGCCACCCACCGCGCCAACGTCGACGGATTCGTGAACCTGCTCGTCGCCGCCCGTGACGCTGGAGTCCGGCGGTTCGTCTACGCGTCGTCCAGCTCGGTCTATGGCGACGACGAGACGCTTCCCAAGCGCGAAGGCGCGATTGGCCGTCCGCTCTCGCCCTATGCCGCAAGCAAGCAGATGAACGAGATCTACGCCGGCGTGTTCGCGCGTTGCTACGGCATGGAAATCGTCGGCTTGCGTTATTTCAATGTTTTCGGCGCGCGGCAGGACCCGCAAGGCGCGTATGCGGCCGTGATCCCGCGGTGGGTGCGTGCCGCGCTGACCGGCGAGCCGGTGGAAATCAATGGCGACGGAGAGACCAGCCGAGACTTCTGCTATGTCGCCAACGTCGTGCAGGCCAACCTTCGCGCTGCCCAGACCAACAACGCTCAGGCCCTCGGCCGCGTATACAACATTGCGGTCGGCGAGAGCACCTCGCTCAAGACCCTTCTCGAGCTGATTTGCGCTGCCCTTGGCCGTCAGGCGATACAGCGCCTGCACCGCCCTTTCCGCGCCGGCGACATACGCCATTCGCACGCCGACATCTCTCTTGCCCGCGACTTGCTCGACTATCGCCCGAGCCATCGGCTGGCGAGCGGAATTCGGGAGGCCCTGCCATGGTATGTGAACCGCTTCAGCACAGCCGCCACCGTGGCCTGACGGCCCGCCTCGCTGCCTGCGCCTTGTTGGCGGCGAGCGCGTTGCCGACGTTCGCGCAGAATCCCGAGACGATCGAGCGGGTCAAGCCCTCGATCGTCGCGGTCGGCACCTTCGAGCGCACTCGCAATCCTCAGTTCAGCTTCGCCGGGACCGGCTTCGCCGTCGGCAATGGGTTGCTCATCGCCACCAATGAGCACGTCGTCGCCAAGGCCCTCGACACCGAGCGCAACGAGCGCCTGGCGATCGCCATCCGCGGCGGCAGCGATACGGTGACCGTGCGGCCCGCGAGCAAGGTGGCGTCCGATCCCTCGAGCGATCTCGCGCTTCTCAAGATCGGCGGAGAGCCGCTCCCTGCGCTGCATCTGGGCAGCTCCGCGAAGGTGCGGGAAGGCGAGATGTATCTCTTTACCGGGTTTCCGATCGGCGCAGTCCTCGGCCTCACACCCGTGACGCATCGAAGCATGATCGCGGCGATCACGCCTATCGTGATTCCTGCCGCTCGCGCGGACCAGCTCGACGCCCGCTCGATACGCCGGCTACAGGCCGGTCCCTTCACCGTGTTCCAGCTCGATGGAACGGCCTATCCCGGCAATAGCGGGAGCCCGGTCTACCACCCTCAGTCCGGCGAAGTCATCGGTATCGTGAACAGCGTTTTCGTGAAGGGGACGAAGGAATCGATCCTGTCCCAGCCGAGCGGCATCACGTATGCCATCCCGGCAGAGCCCCTCAAGGCCCTCATGGAAAGCGCTCAGTAGTCCGAAGAGTCGGCGTCGCCGAAATTTACAGCCGCGCTCTGCAACCGACTTCTATGGCGAAGCTGGCGACGTAACTCCCTAAACCGGCGATCTTTTATCTAAAAGTCCCGCCTTGGTCCGGAAGCTGCTTTAGCCAGCTACGCACGGTCACGGGCGGGATCGCCCGTGGCCCACCAAGGGGAGAAACTAATGAGTATCGGCACCAGATTGTCGGGCGTACTGGGCTCGGTCGCGCTTGTCGGAGCGATGACTGCGTCCGGTCCCGCCCAAGCAGTCGTAACGACCTGGGACTACAACGTGTCGAGCATCTTCTCGTCGGCAACGTATAACGGACCGGGCGGAACTCCGGCACCTGCGACCACGCTTTCCTGGGGGACTTCGACGGGATCCGGCCAAAGCTCGCTTTCGATAGGCAACAATCCCGCTTCAGGACAAGTGGACACCTATCTCGGGGCGTTTCCCCCGGCAGTACCGCCGTTCCTCGGATCCAGCACCTCGCTCAC
>DASQYQ010000376.1:0-2573 GCA_035639115.1 Sphingomicrobium sp.
CGCTTCCGTCCTTCATGCTTTCGGTCTCGCGGTTCGGCGATGCGACCGAGCCGCTGTCGAGATGGTCGCGGCCGATGACGATCGGCGCTGAGACTTCGCCGTTTCGAACCATTTCGTTGAATGCGAGGCCGAGACGGTGGCGCTGGCCCAGGCCTACCCAGCAGATTCGCGCAGGCAGCCCCTGAAAGGCAATTCGTTCGCGCGCCATGTCGAGCCAGCGATGGAGGTGCGGATCGTCAGGGATCAGTTCCTTCACCCTTTGGTCGGTCCGGTAGATGTCCTCCGGGTCGCCGGAGAGCGCGGCCCAGCGGAACGGACCGATCCCGCGGCAGAAGAGCGGCCGGACGTAGGCGGGAACGAAGCCGGGGAAGTCGAAGGCATGGGTCACGCCCATGTCCTTCGCTTCTTGGCGGATGTTGTTCCCGTAATCGAAAGTCGGGACTCCCATCGCCTTGTAGGCGAGCATCGCTTCGACGTGCTGCGCAATCGAGATACGCGCCGCCTCTGCGACCGCGGCGGGATCGCGCTCGCGCATCTCCTGCCACTTGGCGACCGACCAGCCGACGGGACAATAGCCGTTGGCAGGATCATGCGCGCTCGTTTGATCCGTGAGCGCGTCCGGCTTGATCCCGCGTTCGAGCATTTGCGGCAGGATCTCGGCGGCGTTGCCGAGCAGGCCGACGCTGGTCGGCTCGCTGGCGTCGCGGAGGATGCCCAGCGCTTCGTCAATGCTGGTGGCGCGACGGTCGAGGTAGCGGGTCTCGAGCCGCTTCTCGATGCGGCTCTCCTGCACCTCGATGGCGATGCAATGAGCGCCGGCCATCACTGCTGCAAGCGGCTGCGCGCCGCCCATTCCGCCGAGGCCCGCAGTCAGGATCCAGCGGCCCTTGAGGTCGCCTCCAAAATGCTGGCGGCCCATCTCGGCGAAGGTCTCATAGGTCCCTTGGACGATGCCCTGGGTGCCGATGTAGATCCAGCTTCCGGCAGTCATCTGGCCGTACATCATGAGCCCCTTGCGATCGAGCTCGTTGAAGCATTCCCAGTTCGCCCATTTGGGCACGATGTTCGAATTGGCGATGAGGACTCGGGGCGCGTCCTTGTGGGTGCGGAACACGCCGACCGGCTTGCCCGACTGGACGAGCAGGGTCTCGTCCTCGTCCAGACGCTCCAGGGTCTCGACGATCTTGTCGAAGCATTGCCAGTTGCGGGCCGCCCTGCCGATTCCGCCGTAGACTACCAGGCTCTGCGGATCCTCCGCGACCTCGTCGTCGAGGTTGTTCTGGAGCATCCGAACCGCGGCTTCCGTGGTCCACTGTCTTGCCTTGACCTCGCTTCCGCGCCTGGCGCGGATGCGGCGGCTGTTGTCGCGTCGTTGCTGATCCGTCATGTTCGGCGCCTTAGCGTCTTGATCTACCGCGCCCAAGTATCTGCCGGTCGGCGAAGACCAGCACCAAGCCGCAGAGGATGAAGCCGGCCGCAATCCCGAGCGCGTTGATTGCGGTCTGGACGGCTCCGAGTTTCGCCATGTTGATGAAGGGGTAGGGGTAGCCGTCGCCGCTCAGCCCGCGTGCGATCACATAAGAGAAATAGGCAAGCGGAAAGACGGCCCACCAGAACGGGTCCCGCCAGCGAAGCCGCCCGTGCGGGGTGAACAGCAACCAATAGACCGCCATCGCAATTGGCGAGACATAGTGAAGCAAATGGTTCGCGATCAGCGCACGGCCGCTCAGCGGGTGAAGACCGTGGAGGAGCAGGACATAGACGATCCCAACGAGGAGCATCGCAAGCGTCAGGCCGGCCTCGAGAAACGGCGAGACGCGGCCGCCGAGCGCGAGCCAAGTCATGGCGATCGCAAGCGCAAGATTGCTGATGATGGTGAAGAAGTGGCCGAGCCTCCACAGAGTCGCGACGAGGTCTTTGTCGTTCGCGTAGGTCGCCGAGAAGTTCAGCGCGAGTCCGACCCAACAAGCGAGCGCGATAAGGGCCGCGGCCAGCCTAGGAGTCGAGGCCGGCAAAGATCCTCCTCTCCGGCCCAGGCAGACCGACCCAATAACCCAGCTCGGCGAGCGATTCGATGCGCCAGGCGCAAAGATCCGCCTGCTTGCCTGCGGCAATGCTGCCGATCGCGTGCGCGAGGCCGAGAGCGCGCGCGGCATTGGTCGTCATTGCGGCAATCGCCTCCTCAGGCGTCAGTCCGAACAAGGTGCAAGCCATGTTCATCGCGAGGGTAGGGGAGAGCAGCGGCGAAGTTCCTGGGTTGCAGTCCGTTGCAACCGCGATCGGCACCTTGTGCTTTCGAAGCATCGCGACGGGCGGCTTCTTCTTCTCCTGAAGCGCATAATAAGCGCCTGGAAGCAGCACTGCGACGGTTCCGGCGGCGGCCATCGCCTTTGCGCCGGCGTCGTCGAGGTGCTCGAGATGGTCGGCGGACAAAGCGCGATATTGGGCTGCGAGCGCCGCCCCGTGCTGGTTCGATAATTGCTCGGCATGAAGCCGCACTGGGAGGCCATGATGGGCCGCAGCCTTGAACAGCCGCTCGACCTCTTCGGGCGTGAAAGCGAGACCCTCGCAAA
>DASQYQ010000377.1:0-3046 GCA_035639115.1 Sphingomicrobium sp.
GATGCCGGCGCCGAGATCCTGGCGACCAACACCTTCAACGCGAACGCCATCAGTCAGGCGGACTTCGCCGCCGAGCATCTGGTGACTGAGGTCAACCGCCAGTCAGCCGAAATCGTTCGTGAAGTCGCGGACCGCTACTCGACCAAGGACGGCAAGCTCCGCTGGGTCGCGGGCGCCATCGGTCCGACGAACAAGACATTGTCGCTCTCGCCCAACGTCAACGATCCCGGCTTCCGCGAGGTCGATTTCGACCAGGTGAAGGGGATCTATCGCGAGCAGGTTGATGCGCTTGTCGAGGGCGGCGTCGACTTCATCCTCGTCGAGACCATCTTCGATACGCTGAACGCCAAGGCAGCGATCATGGCGACGCTCGAGGCGGAGCAGGCGCTCGGCCGGCCGCTGCCGCTAATGATCTCCATGACCCTGACCGACCTTTCAGGTCGTAACCTTTCCGGGCACACCGTCGAGGCCTTCTGGGCTTCGGTACGGCATGCGCGGCCGGTCACGATCGGCCTCAACTGCTCGTTCGGCGCAGCGCAGCTTCGACCGCACCTGGCTGCGCTCGCCGCGATCGCGGACACTTTGGTGATGGCCTATCCAAACGCCGGCCTTCCCAACGAGCTGGGCGAATATGACGAGGCTGCGGAGCAGACCGCCGCACAGGTCCGCGACTGGGCCGAGAGCGGATTAGTGAACATTGTCGGCGGCTGTTGCGGGACGACTCCCCTGCACATCGCCGCGATTGCCGGGGCGGTGCGCGATTGCACGCCGCGCGCCGTCCCGGCCGCTCGCTCCGGCACCTTGCTCGCCGGCCTCGAACCGATGCTGATTGCTGCCTAACCGATGGAAATGTCTCGAGTGAACGAAGCCGGCGCGGGCGCGCGCTTTGTGAATATCGGCGAACGCTGCAACGTCACTGGCTCGGCGCGTTTCAAGAAATTGATCCTTGCAGGAGACTATGATTCCGCGGTCGTCGTGGCGCGGGACCAGGTCGAAAACGGCGCTCAGATCATCGACGTCAACATGGACGAAGCCTTGCTCGATTCCGAGCAGGCGATGACCACCTTTCTCAAGCGAATCGCAGCCGAACCGGACATTGCCCGCGTCCCGGTGATGGTCGACAGCTCGAAGTGGAGCGTGATCGAGTCCGGGTTGAAGTGCGTATCGGGCAAGCCGATCGTCAATTCGATCAGCCTGAAGGAAGGCGAGGGGCCGTTCCTCGATCTCGCCCGCAAGTGCCGCGCCTATGGCGCCGCCGTCGTCGTGATGGCGTTCGACGAGGTGGGTCAGGCCGACACGGTCGAGCGCAAGGTCACGATCTGCGAGCGCGCGTACAAGCTTCTCGTCGCCGACGGCACCGATGCAAATGACATCATCTTCGACCCCAACATCTTCGCCGTGGCGACCGGTATCGACGAGCACCGCCGGTACGCGATCGACTTTATCGAGGCGTCGAGCGAGATCCGCCGCCGCTGCCCGGGCACGCACATCAGCGGCGGCCTCTCCAACCTGAGCTTCTCGTTCCGCGGCAACGAACCGGTTCGCCGGGCGATGCACAGCGTGTTCCTCTATCACGCGATCCCCGCGGGAATGGACATGGGTATCGTCAACGCCGGCCAGCTCGACGTCTACGACCAGATCGATCCCGAGCTTCGCGAAGCCTGCGAGGACGTGGTCCTCGACCGCCGCGACGATGCGACCGAGCGGCTGATCGCGCTCGCAGAGAAGTATAAGGACGTCGATCCCGCAGCCGAGAAGGCGGCTGCGGAATGGCGGTCGCTGCCGGTCTCCGAGCGCCTCTCATATGCGCTCGTCAAAGGCATCGATGCGCACATCATCGAAGACACGGAGGAAGCGCGGCAGCAATTCCAGCGCCCGATCGAGGTCATCGAAGGCCCGCTGATGGACGGGATGAACGTCGTCGGCGACCTGTTTGGATCGGGAAAGATGTTCCTTCCGCAGGTCGTGAAGTCCGCGCGGGTGATGAAGCGCGCAGTCGCCCACCTGATCCCCTTCATCGAAGCAGAGAAGGAGAAGACCGGCGCCACCCAAGGCAAGGGCCGGATCGTGATGGCCACCGTCAAAGGCGACGTCCACGACATCGGCAAGAACATCGTCGGAGTGGTCCTGCAATGTAATGGCTTCGAGGTGATCGACCTCGGCGTCATGGTGCCGTGGCAGGACATATTGAAAGCCGCCAACGACAATAAGGCGCAAATGATCGGCCTGTCGGGCCTGATCACGCCGTCGCTCGACGAGATGGTGACTGTCGCGGGCGAGATGCAGCGGGCCGAGATGAACCTTCCGCTGCTCATCGGCGGCGCAACCACAAGCAAGGCCCATACCGCGCTTCGAATCGATCCAGCCTATACCGGCCCCGTGATCCACGTGCTCGACGCCAGCCGTGCCGTCGGCGTCGCTTCCTCGCTGGTGTCGGACACGCAGCGCGAGCCACTGATCGCCTCGACCGCCGACGATTACGACAAGCTCAGGAAGTCCCGCGAGCGCGGCGGACCGAAGGACCTCGCGACGTTGGAGGAAGCGCGCGCAAACGCCTTCCCCTATGATCCGACGGGCAAGGCGCCGCCGCCGGCCTATCCCGGCCTTCATCATTTCGGCGAATGGCCGCTGAAGGACCTGCGTGCCTCGATCGACTGGACGCCCTTCTTCCGCGCCTGGGAGCTCGCCGGCACCTATCCGGCGATCCTCGACGACCCGATCGTCGGCGAAAGCGCGAAGAGCCTGTTCGCCGACGCTCAGCAGATGCTCGAGCAGCTGATCGCCGAGCGCTGGGTGACTCCGAAGGCGACCGTCGGCCTGTGGCGTTGCCGCCGCGAAGGCGACGACATCCTGGTCCTCGCCGGCAACGACTGGTCCCGAGTGCCGATGCTCCGCCAGCAGGTGAAGAAGCGCGAAGGGCGTCCGAACATGTGCCTTGCCGACTTCATCTCGCCCGAGGGCGAGGATTGGATCGGCGGCTTCGCAGTCGGAATCCACGGCCTCGAGCCGCACCTCGAGCGGTTCAAGCAGACCGTCAACGACTATG
>DASQYQ010000378.1:0-2380 GCA_035639115.1 Sphingomicrobium sp.
GCGTTCTCCCAGCCTGAGCCCTTGCCGAAGGGCGTGCTGCATTGGGTGGATACCCAATAGGGCTCCCAATAAACGACGCCGATCCCGCCTGCATCGACGGTCAGCTGAGTGAGGTCGACCATGTAACGATGCTGGCCTTCCGGAGTGGCCGGATAGGCTCGGATCAGCGAGTCGCCGCCGAGTAGATTGCCCATCGAGTCGGCATTCTTGAGTGTGAAGGGGTAAGCGGTCTCGACAACGATCACATCCTTGCCATAGCGCTTCTTCGCCTCGGTGATGGTCTCCTGCAGCTGAGCCAGGTTCCACTTCGACCATTTCGCATAATAACTGATGCCGATGATGTCGTAGCCGTGGACGCCCGCTTTCGTCGCGGCGTCGAACCACGGGAGGATGTTTTCCGGCTGCGCGATGTGCAGCATGATCCTTGGCGCGATAGAGCCGGTTCTGCCAGCCTCCTGCACGGCCTCGATGCCGGCATTCAGCAAGCGCGCATTGCGACCCCAATCGATCGGCTTGCCGGGGACCTTGCCGCCGAGCAGTTCGGGATTGGTCTCGTTCCCAACCTGGACCATCTCCGGCATCTCGTGCTCTGAGTCGAGGCGCCTCAGCGTGTCGAGCGTATAATTGTAAAGCGTCTTCACCTGATCGTCGGTGCTGAGGTTGGCCCAGGCGGCAGGAGGGATCTGCTTGCCGCCGTCCGCCCAGGTGTCGGAATAATGGAAATCGAGCAGGACCTGCAGCCCCGCGGCGTGCGCTCGGCGGAGAGTTTTCAGGACGTCGGCGTAGTTGCTGTATTTCGTCCAAGTCGGATTCACCCAGATTCGCACGCGGACGAGATTGCCGCCCTCCTTCTTCAGAAGCTCGAACGGGTCGATCTCCTTGCCGTGAAGACGGTAGACCGCGCCGCAGTCTTCCATCTCGTCCACGTACGAAAGGTCGCCGCCGAGGTAGAGACCGTCGTTCGGCACAGGCGCGGGCGGTCCTGCCTGCGCGGCCGTGGCGCCAGCGGCCAGCAGCGTTGCGGCGATTCGAATCTTCATAGGCCCATGATTTTGATTCTGGAGCCGGCGAGGCCGTCGCTCATTACCGAGATAGCGACCGGTCCGCGCCCGACGCGAACGATTGCCTGCGCAAGTCCGTTGAAAGCGCGCCGTTCCGACGCGACGTCGGGCTCCAGGCTATTCGGATTTCCGTTCCCGACGCCGATGACGGTGCCGCCTGCGACGGCGAATCTCAGCATATTGTCTGCATTTGGCACGAACCTGCCTCGTCCATCTACGACCTGAGCATTGGCGATCGCCACTTCGCCGCTCTTCGAAATGCGCCGGTCGACCGTGAGCCGCACCGTATGCGGGGGCCCACTGGTCTCTCGCATGTCGCGAGCGGCAACACGGCCGCCATTGTATCCGGTCGCCTCGATTCGTCCTGGCGCGTAGGGCACGCTCCAAACCAGATGGCGGTTGCGCGGCATCCTCTTCCGCCCAAGCGATCGGCCGTTCAGCCTCAGCTCCACCTCGTCTGTATTGCCGTGGGTCCATACTTCGATCGCCTGGCCCTCACGTCCCGCCCAGTTCCAGTGGGGTAACAGGTGGACGAGCGGCTGGTGAGGCCGCCACCAGGCGCGGTAGTAATAGAAATTGTCCTTCGGAAATCCGCAGGTGTCGAGAATCCCGAACTGTGAGCTGATGCTCGGCCATTCATCATACGGCGTCGGCTCGCCGCGATAGTCGAATCCTGTCCAGACGAAACCGCCCGCGATGTACGGGCGGTCGGCGGCGATGGTCCACCATTCCTCCGCCGTGGTCGCCCACCATGGATGTTCGGTGTCATAGGCGCGCACGACGTGGCGCGCGGGGTCGTTTGCATATTCTCCGCGCGTAGCGACCGTGCTTCCAGTCTCCGTCCCGATCACCGGCTGCTCGACATGTCGGTGGTGATAGGCTTCGATCTGGTCGGTGCGGTAGTTGAAGCCGAGCACGTCAACGACGCGGCCGACGCCATTGTCCCAGCCCTGGTCCATCGCAAAGGTTGTTGGGCGCGTAGGATCGAGGCGTCTGACATGCGCCTGAAGCTCTGCGTTGATCCGCGCGCCTCGCTCGGTCGACTGATGTCCGTGCTCCTCATTGCCGAGCGACCAAAGGATCACCGACGGATGGTTCCGATCGCGGCGGATCATGCGCTCGAGCTCCCAAAGCGCCTCCGGGCTGGAGCTGTTGATTCGCTGCTCGCAGATCATCAGCATGCCCATCTCATCGCACGCATCCAGCAGTGCAGTCGCAGGCGGATTATGGGCGCTGCGCCAGGCATTGGAGCCCATCTCCTGCAGCCGTGCGACGCGCCAGCGATGGAGGGCGTCAGGAATACCCGTTCCAACGCCTGC
>DASQYQ010000379.1:0-2899 GCA_035639115.1 Sphingomicrobium sp.
GCCGATGGCCAGATCCAACGGTGGCGGCAGCCGCCGGGACCTAAGAACGCGCTCGGTCAGCTCAAGTTCGTGATGCCGAATTCCAAGGCGATCTACCTTCACGATACCAACGCGCGCAGCCGCTTCAACGATAGCGTTCGAGCGCTTAGCCATGGCTGCGTGCGCACACAGCACGTCGTCGACCTGGCGACGCTGCTTCTCGGCGATGATGACGGCCCCTGGACTCCGGAAAAGGTCCAGGACACGCTCGCCAGCAAGAAGACGGTCCAGGCGAAGTTCGTGAAGCCGGTCCCCGTCTTCATCGTCTATTTCGACCAGGCGGCCCTCGTTGACGGGCGCATCGTCGAATATAAGGACATGTACGGCCGCGACGCCAAGGAAATTGCTGCGCTCAACATGAAGGACGGCGGTGCAAGCCTCGCTCCGCCACAGCCGAAGCCCGATGCCGCGGACCAGGTGGCGAGCAAGCCAAAGCCTGTGGCCAAGGATCCCGCCACGACGAAGCCGAAGCCGTCCGATCAGGTAGCCCAGCGCTAAACGACGGTTGCGCGCCGCCGCCACGGGGTAAATGGTGGCGCGGTGCTTACCGAGCCCGACCTGCAACGGATCATATTCGGCTGCGGCAATTTTGGCGGGATCGGCTCCTCGCCCGCCTTGCGCGGCGCGGGCGACAGCGAAGCCCAGGCGCTGCAGCTGCTGGACCATGCCCGTCGCGTGGGGCTTCGACGGTTCGACACCGCCAATAGCTACGGCGGTGGAATGAGCGAGGTCATCCTCGGCAGGTGGCTTCGCGCTCAGGGCGCTTCATTCGTCCGCAATGCACAGGTCGCGACCAAGGTCGGCAATCCCAATGGCTGTCGAGCGGGCGAGACGCCGCTGAGCGCCACCCAGGTCGCCAGCCATCTCGAGGAGTCGCTGCGCCGCCTCGGCGTCGAACGGATCGATCTCTATTATATCCATGAGTTCGACCGGGTGACTCCGCTGGACGAGACGCTCGGCGCAATGGCGCGCGCCGTGGAGTCGGGCAAGATCGACCGTTTCGGAGTCTCCAACGCGTCGCTTCGGGATGTCGAGGAGGTCAGGAGTTCGGCTCCGGCCAGCCTCGCTTCGCGGTTTGAATATGTCCAGAACGAGTACAACCTTCTCGCGGCGCGGGATTCGGAGGCGCTGATCCCCTACTGTGCCGGGCATGGCCTCCGCTACACAGCCTTTAGCCCGCTCGCGGGCGGCTTCCTCACGGGCAAGTATCGGCTCGGTGAAGAACCGCCGTCCGGAAGCCGCTGGGCGCGCGCGCCACAGGTCTGCGCAGGCTACTCGAACGAGGTCGCCTTCGCCACGATCGAGCAGCTTCGGAGGTCCGCCGACCGGCGGCGGCGGCCCATGGCCGAGGCCGCATTGCGGTTCGTGCTCGACACGCCCGGTCTAGACGGCCTGGTCGTCGCGCCGCGGCGAATCGAACATTTCGAAAGCATGGGTCTCGGATAAGAAAAGGGCCGCTCGAGGCGGCCCTTCGAAGAAATCGGCTAAGTCCCGATTACGCCAGCTTGTCGGCGTAAATCATCCGGCCGCCGGCGAGGCGGCGCATGACCGCATATTGGCTCGCCCTGGGCATCGCGAAGCAACCCTCCGACCGTCCCAGCTGACCATGGATCTGAAGCATGTCCGGCTCGGCATACCAGGCGTTGTGGATGACGATTGCGCGCGACTCCGCGTTATTGTTCGTCCAATCGAGCCCGCGCACTCGCAGCGAGAGACCGTATTTGCCCTGGTAATAGTCGTCCGTGACGTAGGTGCCATTGGACGTCGCGTAGCTTCCGAAATCGTTGCTGAAGCGCTGCAGATAACCCGAATGCCCGGGATCCGACCCGCGGCCGTGGCAGACGAGATGGCTCTCGACCGTGCCGTTCTGGAGGTCAACGACGTGGAAGCGCTGCTCGCTCGAAGGCGCCGAAAAGTCGGCGATCCCGATCGCATCGCGAGGGTAGACCTGGTGTTGGTCGAGCGCGGCCTTGGCGCGCGCGAACAGCTGCGGATCGATGCCCGCCGGAGCGCTCGGCGCTGCCGCTTGTGCGGGAACCGTAGGAAGGGGGCTAACAGGAGTGGTTCCGCCGGCCTGCGGCGCGAGGACTCCTGGAAGCACCTGCGACATTGCCGCAGAAGAAAGGATGAGGCCCCCGGCACCGGCAGCACCAAGACGCAACATTTCCCTTCGATTGAACGACATTCTTCCCTCCGCTCTGGGCCATCTCTTTATCATTCAGTGGGTTAATGGCCGATAACCCATTAGTTCATGTTTCCCGTCCCATCGCTTTCGCGGAACGATTCGTCGCACCAGTCACGCACTTGGGTAGTGTCTCAGTTTGAAAATAAACTGGATTCACACTCAGACAGGCGACGAGGAAAACCCCATATGCTTGGCGGTAAGTACCACGGCTCTGTCGCATAGCCCGCCAATGCTAGAGGAAGATGGTAATTTAGTACCATTTTTCAATGTCTTGGCGCAATATGGAACAAGTGTGTCGGCAAGTGTTGAAATGCCCGAGACACTCCCAAGGCACTTGCAATGGGTTGAACGGACGGATTCCCCCTGCTAAGGGCTCCGCCGCCGCGGAGGTCTGCCTCTGGAGGCCGCTATTCTATTGCCAGTAGGGTGGAACCGTTGATCCGCCTGACTGGCGTATGGGGCGTAAGCCCCTGATTTTAAAAGACTTTGGGAGTGTGACCGGACTGTATGCAGATCATCGTTCGCGACAATAATGTCGAGCAGGCGCTGCGCGCGCTGAAGAAGAAGCTGCTGCGCGAGGGCGTCTACCGCGAGATGAAGCTGCGCCGTCACTACGAGAAGCCGTCGGAGAAGCGCGCCCGCGAACGTGCCGCCGCGATCCGCCGCGCCCGCAAG
>DASQYQ010000380.1:0-7157 GCA_035639115.1 Sphingomicrobium sp.
CTGGCTGGTGACGACCGAAACGTATCGCGCAGCAAACACCGTCAGCCGGTTCTGCGCACGCATCGATTCTAGGCTCGCGCTTGCAATCGTCTTGGGATTGGGGCCGCCGAAGATTCGGTCGGCGATGCCCGTGGTGACTCCAACCAGCACGCCGAGGATCAGCGCCACGACGATTGCGGCAATCGCCACCAGGTTCCTCAGGCGGTTGTCCATTCGTCTCCCTGTTGTTCAACGAGCCCGCGTCGCTGAAGGTCCAGCAGATGCGCGAAAACCGATCCCCCGGCGGCGGTCACAAGCCGAGGGTCGAGCGCTGGATAAGCGTTGGCGACAATGTCGGAAACCGGCCGCGGGCGCTCGCCCAACAGCTTCAGGATCTGCCTTTCGCGCTGCATTCGATGGCCGGTCAGATGGCGCACATATTGCTGCGGGTTCGTCACTGCAGGTCCATGAGCCGGATAATAGATTCGGTCCTCGCGGGCGCGGAGCTTGTCGAGGCTCCGCATATACTCGGCCATGTCGCCGTCCGGTGGAACCACGACGGTCGTCGACCAGCCCATCACATGATCGCCGCTGAACAGAGCGTCGCCATAGACGAAGCAAAGGTGGTTGGAGGTGTGGCCAGGCGTCGCCACCGCGGCGACCGCCTTCCCGTCCACTGCGATCTCCTGACCGTCTTCGAGCGTGCTGTCGGGCACGTACTCGCCGTCGAAGGACGCGTCGGCGCGTGGGCCGACCGTTTCCAGCGCCAGCGGTGCGCAGCCGACGATGGGCGCGCCCGTGCGGCCGGCGAGGGGGCGAGCGGCGGGGCTATGGTCTCGATGGGTGTGCGTGCACATGATCGCGGCGACGTGCCGGCCGCCGATCGCTTCCATCAGCGCATCCAGATGTTCGGGCAGGTCCGGCCCGGGATCGATGATCGCCAGTTCGCGCGTCCCGATCAGGTAGGTTTGCGTTCCGTAATAAGTGAAGGCGGACGGATTATGCGCGAGCACGCGCGCAATTCCCGGCTCCAGCTCCTCCAGCTTTGCATAAGGCGCATCCACGCCGCCGCCTGTCGCACGAGCAGCAGCGCTTTGGCTAGCAGTTGAGGTTATAAGGTCCGTCGGTGCCAACTTCCTGGCCGGAGCGCACGATCTTGAGCTCGAGCCGGCCGCCGACTGCATGCTTGCAGACGTCGGTCGGAATGGCGAATTGCATCGACTTGCCCTTCTTGAGCTGCGCAAGCGCGACGTCCGCCTTGGGATCGCCGTCGCGCACGAAGCGGACGGCGGTGCTTGCGGGGAGGTCCTCACCTGCGAGGACGGTGACCAAGGTATCGCGCGTGAATCCGGTGCAGGGCCCATCGGCGCCCTCCCCCGGCGTAAAGCAGCTGAAGCTTATCTTCGGACGAGGCAGGAAGACGACGCTCGTCGAAGCTCCAGCGGCAAGAACGCTCGGAGGCGGCACGGTCGAGCTAGGAAGTGGCGGAAGCGCAGCATAGTCGCTGAGCGGCGCTCGCGGCGTAATCTCCCGCGCCGGCGGGGGCGCGGACGCAATGGCCTGGGGCTTTGCTTGCGGTAGGGGCGGCAGAGCCGCAATCTCGTCTAGCGGCGAGCTTTTGGTTTCCGGCCTGGCCGACGTGAAGGCAGTCTTCGCTCCCTGGAATTCCAGCCGTGATATCTCATTTTTGAGGGCCTTCACGATCTGATCGCGAACCTCGGCAGGCATGTCCTTGTTGGCGTCGAGCTTGGCGACCGCGTCCTTGAGCGTGCCGATCCAGTCGGCGTCGCTCTGCCCCTCCTTGCCGCACAGCTTGACCTTCGATTGCTGCGGGGTTCCATCGACGACCTCTTTGACCGTCGTCTCGAACTTATGTGCGTCGCAGCTCTGTAGGAGCTGCTCCGCCTTTGGATCTGGTTTGGAAGGCGCCGCCGGTGGCGCCTTCTTGGCAGGCGAAGCGCCTCCTGCAGCCGATATAAGGCCGACTGCAAGCGCAGTCGCCGCAAGGAAATTCCGCCCCGTCATCAGGTCCTTGTTCCCATTGGAGAGTGAATGCGCCTTGAACCGTCAGGCGGCAAGGACTGCGCCGGCGGGGGCTACTCGAATCTGCTCCGCGCGGTGCGCGAAAGCGGCCGGATAGAGGCGGCCGAACAGGGCTTCCATGCTGCTGTCCCAGCTGAACTGAAGCGCACATGCTCGCGCCTGCTCCGCCATTTGGCGGCGGTCGCCATTCAACACGGAAAGAATATTGCCCGCCATTGCGGCCGCATCGCCGACCGGCCCGAGCCTGCCGAGGCTATCGTCCACGCGATCGATCATTGCGCCGGCAGCGACTCCGACCACAGGCAGGCCCGACGCCTGCGCCTCGACGATCGAAACGCCGAAGGTCTCGTCAGCCATTCCCGATACATAAAGGTCGGAGCTCGCAAGCCAGCGCGCCAGCTCCGACCGGTTCGTCATATATCCCGGAAGCAGCATCCGGTCGTCGCCGATCGCTTCAATCTCGGCCTTGAGCGGTCCCTCGCCGATCAGCACCAGCTTGGCCCCGAGGGCGGCCGGCAAGCGGCGGAACGCTTCCACGACCACGTCCGGCTTCTTCTCTCCGTCGAGACGGCCGACGTAGACGAGAAGCGGCTGCCCCGGAGTTAATCCCAGTTTCTCACGCAACCCCTCGTCGCGCTTGCCTGGGCCGAACTCCCCGAGCTCGACTCCCAACGGCACCACATCGACATTGTCGATTCCGAGCGACCGCAGCTTGGCCGCACCGCCATTCGCGCTCAGCGCAAACACGGCGTCGAAGCGTCGGTAGAGAAGTCCGCAATAGCCGTAGCAAATGCGGCCAAGTGCGCTAGCGACCGGCTTGGTGATGAATTTCGATAGTGGCCGCTCGACGTAGACGGTCGGGAAATCCGTCATGTATGCCGCGACGAGCGCGGTCGCCGGATTGCGCTTGCGGTGGGCGATCGCCGCCCACGGCAGATTATAGGCGTCCTGGCACTCGATCAGGTCGGGGCGGAACTTCTCGAGCACCGCTCGAACGGCGCCATTGCGAAGCATCAGCCGGTAATGGGGACTTCCGGGAACGCGCGGCGACGCGATCGTCACCGTGATCGCCCGCTCCTGCTCGACGACCTCGTCGGTCGGGCCCGGCACGATCATCAAGTGGCTGTGCGGCGTCGACTTAATGATGTGGTGCCGCTTGTGCAGCAGGTAGGTTCTCACGCCGCCGCCGACATCCGACCAGCTTTGAGTGACGTCGCAGAACAATTTGGTCCCGGGGGCACGGCCAAACCGAGGATCGTAGTGGTTCACATCGACCTCAACTTAGGACGGGCAGATAAAGTGCCGTGTGGGACGCATTCATCGAAACGCGGTAGAGCGAGGGCGCTCTGCATTCAAGCCGATGCCCGAGGCAAGGAGAAAGGCGTCCGCGGCCGCCTCAAGCCACGGACGCCTTGGCCGCGTGGGGCATGGAGCCCCGCGCCGCTTCGAGCTTATTGTCTACGATCGGCGTCGATTCGAGCCTGGATCCGCTCCAGTTCGGCTTTCGCTTTCTCCATCGCCTGGCCCGCGCCGGCGACATCCGCGGCTATCTTGTTGCGATCTATGTTGGCGAGTGCTCGGGCAGCTTCGGCCACATCGACTGTCTGGGCCAATTGAAGTTTTTCGCGGATCGCCGAATCCAGGGCATCGGGCGAGCGACCTGAAGCGCGCGCCTTTGCCATCTCCTCGTCGATCCTGCGCATGCTCTCGGCGACCTTCGCCTGAGTGCCGGCGAGATCGCGCTGAATCTGCTCCATGCGCGCCTTGTCGGGCAGGTTGGCGAGGTCGCTCACCACTTTCGCCTCGTCGATATGGGCGTTGGCGAGCGACGCCCGCGCCTTTGCTACAGCCGATTCGACCTTCGCCTTTTCGGCAGGAGTGAGGTCTTCCCAGCGCTTCGTCTTGCCGTCGATCGTCACCATGTCGTCGTCGATGCTGAGCTTGCCGTCGAATTCGGCGTGCCGGGCGGGCCGAGCAGAATGTCCGACCGGAGCAGCTTTAGCGGGCCCCACTGCCGCCGCTGAAGCATCGGCCGGCAAGGCATGGGCGACCGGAACCGGTGCCTCCGGAGCCGGGACATCGACGTAGGCGATGGCTCGCCCGGCCGTCAGCGGAAGCGCGGCGACGACAGCAGTGACGATCAGGATTGTGCCGGCAATGCGCCGTGTTGGAGTAGACGTTCGAAGCATGGACTTGAGCCTCCTTTGCAGGCTGGTGGGACGATCGAGCGCGCTCGCGAAGAGCAGCGCCCGCCCCGAAGCGGCCTTGGCGATCGCGCGGCCGTAATTGGCGCGGTCGGCAGGCGGCGCCTTGTCCAGCACCCGGGCATCGCAGGCGGCTTCCTGGTCGAACCGGAAAGCGGCGTGCGCAGCCCAGGCAAGTGGATTGAACCACTGGAGGCATAGAAGGACGAAGGCGAACAGGTTGGCGACGAGGTCGCCGGAACGATGATGTGCAAGCTCATGCTCGAGCACGAGGCGGCGCTCGCGCTTGCCGTAGATGCGCTCGAAGTCGCAAGGGACGGCGATGATCGGGCGGAAGATTCCGAGCGCGACGGGACTTCGGACTTCGTCCGTTCGGACGAAGCGAACGGCGCCGAGGCGGGAATTGCCTGCCGACGTTTCGAGCATCGCGCGGCGGTCGCGCTGGAATGCGATTACACGAGTGAGGAACAGGGCGGCTGCAACCGCGAGCCAGATAATGATGAGAGCGCTCGGCCATCCGCCAACGGTCAGCGAAGGTTCTGACTGAGTTGCAACGGCGGCTGCAATCGGCTCCCCCGCGGCAGGTGCCGGAACCACGCGTTCGACGGTTTGAGTCAAGGTCGGCATGAAGAATCGGGCCGCGGGGATCAGCCAGAGGCCATAGGTCACGCGTGAGCCGAACCAGGTTCTGACCGGCTCGCGAACGATCAGCGCGAGGAGCATCAGCGCAGACGTTGCGACAAGGGTGTGCAACAGCCAGTCGGTCATTGCTTCAGCTCCCTTAGGATCTGCTCGATTGCGGCGATGTCGTCCTCGTCGAGCGCCTGCTCCTCGGCCAGCCGAGCGACAAGCGGCGACAGTCGGCCGCCGAACAACTGGTCGACGAAACGCCGGGATTCACGCCCGACGTAGGAGTCGCGCGCGATCGCCGCGGCATAGAGATAGCGCCGACCTTCCTCGGTGAATCTGATCACCCCCTTGGCCGACAGCCGCGACAGCATCGTCTTGACGGTTGCCAGCGACCAGGCGCGCTCCGGCGAGATTCGCTCCGCCACGTCCGTGGCGGTCAGTGGACGGGGGCTCGACCAGAGCACCTCCATCACTTCCAGTTCGGCGTCGCTGATTCGCGTGTCCACGTGCGATCCTTTCGATTACACGTGTAAACGTAGCGATTACACTTGTAAACACGCCTTTGCATCGACAGGTGCTCGGACCGTCAAAACTGTCGGATTTCCTTACGGATCGCGTTCGTAAAGCGATTCAGGCAGATTTAAAACTCGCCGAAATCTGCCGTTTCTTTAAATTGGCACGCGCGTTGCTACTATTATCGCGTCCACTTGGTTCCACGCCAAAAAGGGGCGGCTGCAGCGGTTCTCTGGTCCCCTGCACCGCCCCTTTCTCTATTCTGGGATGTTCAGGCTTCGGCGCCGAGCAGCTGCTGAAGCTCGCCGCTCTCGAACATTTCCATCATGATGTCTGAGCCGCCGACGAATTCGCCTTTGACATAGAGCTGCGGGATGGTCGGCCATTCCGAATATTGCTTGATGCCCTGGCGGATTTCTTGGTCCTGAAGCACGTCGACTGTCTCATAGGTGGCGCCGAGGCGATCGAGGATCGCGACCGCTCGGCTCGAGAAGCCGCATTGCGGAAAGAGCGCGGTGCCTTTCATGAAGAGCACGATGTCGTTGCTCTTCACGATGTCGTTTATTCTCGAATTCGCGTCACTCACTGGTCATCTCCGTTGGCACTGCGGTTTCGAGCTGCAGTGCGTGAAGCTCTCCCCCTACGCGCCCCCCGAGCGCTGAATAGACCGCCTGATGCCGCTTGATCCGGCTCAGGCCCATGAAGCTCCTGCTCACCACGCGCGCCGCATAATGGTCGCCGTCACCGGCGAGATCGCGGATGGTCACCTCGGCGTCCGGGATGCTCGCCTTGATGAGCCTCTCGATCTCGCTTGCGGCCATGGGCATCAGAGGTTGGTGCTCTCGATAATCTGGCGGCGCGCTTCGATCTCCTTGTTCCGGAGCGCTTCGCTGACCTTATCTTCGTCGCAATCGACGCCGGCCGATGTGAGGTCTCCAAGCACCTTGCGCACCACGTCATGGTCGCCGGCTTCCTCGAAGTCGGAGCGGACGACGTCTTTCGCGTAGGATTCGGTCTCGGCTTCGGACAGGCCCATTTGCCGCGCCGCCCATTCTCCGAGCAGTCGGTTGCGGCGGGCGGTGATTCGAAACCTCATCTCTTCATCATGGGCGAACTTGGATTCAAACGCGCGCTCGCGGTCGTCGAACTGGGTCATGCATTCCCCTGTGGCTCTTTGTAGGGGCAGATAGGGCGGAGCGGCTCCGCTGGCAACGAGCCGAAGGCGGGATCAGGCGTGATGATGGGTCCTGTTCCAGACCTGGGACTTGCAGATCATGAGCGCGCAGCCGGACACTTTCAGCTGGTTATGGCTGACCATGGTAAGCTTCGCCGTCACGGTCATATTTTGGTCGGGCACGAAGATCTTGCCCTTCCAGTGGTTCTCCGAAGTCTGCCTCACATGGGTTAGCAGGTGCGAGCCGACGAGGTGCTTCGTCCCCTTGCTCGCATCGCGCTTGGCTTTCTCCGACGCCCAAAGGACGGTCCCGCAAAGGTGGCCGTGGCAGGTCCCGACCTTCATGACGACGCTCTTTGACGGATTCTCCCAGTTCCCCATGACTCCATGGTGGGACGGATGTGCGGCAGCCGCTGCCAGTAGCAGCAGAGAAAGCATCTGCATGTTGATTCCCCCTTTGATTGCAATCGGGGCTAGCGGCTCGAGCGGCAGTCAAAAATCGAGAAAAGTCCCGATGTTCAGGACGAGTGCCGGACTCTCGACCACCAGCGGACGCCAAGCACCACAATCGCACAGGCGACCGTGTCGGTGAGCCAGTCGAGCGGATCGCAATC
>DASQYQ010000381.1:0-3136 GCA_035639115.1 Sphingomicrobium sp.
TCAGGAAGACGAGGTTTCCGGAAACACCGTCAAATCACCGATGGTCGGAACCGCCTATCTATCGTCCGAGCCCGGCTCGAAGCCGTTCGTCGAGGTCGGAGATTTGGTGAAGGCCGGCGACACCTTGTGCATCGTCGAGGCGATGAAGGTGATGAACCCAATCACTGCGCCCGAGGGCGGCACCATCAAGAAGATCATGGTCGCCGACGCGCAGCCGGTCGAGTTCGATCAGCCGCTCGTAGTGATTGGCTGAGGCCTCATAGTGGCGAACATCGAGAAGCTTCTGATCGCCAATCGCGGCGAGATCGCCTTGCGGATTCACCGCGCCTGCCACGAGATGGGGATCCGCACCGTCGCGGTTCATTCGACCGCCGACGCCGACGCCATGCACGTCCGCCTTGCCGACGAGACAGTCTGCATCGGCCCGCCGCCTGCTACCGACTCCTACCTCAACATCCCGAACATCATTTCGGCCGCGGAGATCGTCCACGCGGACGCCATCCATCCCGGCTATGGTTTCCTTTCGGAGAACGCCCAGTTCGCCGAGATCGTGGAAAGCCACAACATCATCTGGGTCGGGCCCAAGCCCGAGCACATCCGGACGATGGGCGACAAGATCGAAGCCAAGCGGACCGCGGCCAAGCTTGGCCTTCCGCTCGTCCCCGGCTCTCCCGGCCCTCTCACCAGCGTCAGCCAGGCGCACCAGCTTGCCGAAGAGATCGGCTATCCGGTCCTGATCAAGGCCGCATCCGGCGGTGGCGGCCGCGGAATGAAGGTCGTCCCGGCAACGGACCAGCTCGAGAGCCTGATGAGCCAGGCGGCGTCCGAGGCGCGCTCCGCGTTCGGCGACGACACCGTCTACATGGAAAAATATCTCGGGAATCCGAGGCACATCGAGTTCCAGGTGTTCGGCGACGGCAAAGGCGACGCGATCCACCTCGGCGAGCGCGACTGCTCGCTTCAGCGCCGACATCAGAAGGTGCTGGAAGAAGCCCCCTCTCCAGCCATCACGCCCGACGAGCGTTCCCGCATGGGCGAAGTCGTCCGCAAGGCGATGAGCGACATGGGCTATCGCGGCGCCGGCACGATCGAGTTCCTCTACGAGGACGGCGAATTCTATTTCATCGAAATGAACACCCGGCTGCAGGTCGAGCATCCGGTGACCGAGATGATCAGCGGCATCGACCTCGTGCGCGAGCAGATCCGAATCGCCTGCGGCGAGGGCCTTTCCTGCAGCCAGGAGCAGGTGAACCTCCACGGCCACGCCATCGAATGCCGGATCAATGCCGAGGATCCTGAGACCTTCGCTCCTTCGCCGGGCCTGGTGAAGAACTACGTGGCTCCGGGTGGCATGCACGTCCGCGTCGATAGCGGCCTCTACACCGGCTATAAGGTCCCGCCTTACTACGACAGCATGATCGGCAAGCTGATCGTCTACGGGAGCAACCGCGACAGCTGCATCCGCCGCCTTCGCCGAGCGCTCGAGGAATTTGTCGTCGAGGGCATGAAGACGACCATCCCGCTTCACCAGAAGCTGGTCCGCGATCCCGATTTTCTGAGCGGCGACTATACGATCAAATGGCTCGAGCAGTGGCTTGAGCGGAGCCACGAAGCGGCAGAATAGAAGCTGTCCGGAACGCGGCGCACCAGTCCCGATCCGCGACACTTTTCGATTCAGCCTCGACTTTCGCCTCTGGTTAACAGAGATTCACCCCGTGGCTCGCTGTGAGTCGCTGATAACCGGTGTGACGGGTCTCCACGGGGGAGAACCGGCGCACCCTGAAGGCGTACCAACGGTCGGTAGTTGTCCGCGAAAGGGCCCGCTTGTCCGGAACTGACATCTTCTTGTCCTACGCGCGCACGGACCGCCCGGCGGCTCGTCTCTTCGCCGAATCCCTTGCAGCGGAGGAGTTCAAGGTCTGGTGGGACGCTTCGCTCCATTCGGGCGAGACCTTCGACGAGGTCATCGAGCAGAAGCTTAGGGACGCAAAGGCGGTCGTGGTGCTGTGGTCGCCGCGTTCCGTCGCGTCCCGCTGGGTCCGCGCAGAGGCGACTCTCGCCGATCGCAGGAACAAGCTTGTTCCTGCGATCATCGAGGCTTGCGATCGTCCGATCGCCTTCGAGCTGACCCACACGACCGAGCTCGCCGACTGGGAGGGCGACCGCTCCGACCTCCGCTGGCGTTCCTTCGTCGAGGACTTGAAGCGGCTGACCCATGCGAACCTCGAGGAGCAGCCGGACTTTGCTCAAGCGCCAGCTAACCAAGCCAAGGTACCGGGCACGCCGCAACCGGTCGCTCGCCCCCCGCTGCGGCCGGGAAGCGACCAAGTCATCGCCGCCGAGCAGCACCGCAACGAGCAGCCGGTTCGAACGCCCGCGGAAGAGCCGGCTGGCCCAAGCGAGGTGCACTGCCTCGAGATCAAGGACGGCGAAATGGCAGATGAGCTGTTCGCGGTCGAGACGTCAGGGATGAAGATCGGCCGCGCCCCGCCCGCCGACATCGTCCTGTCGCACAAGAGCGTTTCGCGCGAGCATTGCATCGTCGGCCTTGCCAACGACGAACTGCTCGTCACCGACCTGAATTCCACCAACGGCACCTATATCGACGACGTTCGTATCCACCGCGCTACGATCCTTCCCGTCGGCTCGGTCCTCCGCCTTGGCCAGGTTTCGCTTCGCCATTCGATCATGACGAAGTCGAACGCCGGCCAGCGCGAGCGGGCCTTGTTCCAGCCGGCACGGGCAGCTGCTTCGTCCTGACCTTGTCCGAGACTGCCTCACCGAGGCCGATCGTCCTTAATGTCGGAATCACCGGCCATCGTGCGGGAGCGCTGACCGCACCAATTGTCCGCAATTTGCGCCCGATGGTCTACGCCATCTTTCGCCAGCTGCGTGAAGCGACGCTTGAGCTTCAGCACTCGGAGGACGGCTTTTGCAGCGAGACCGAGGCCCAGCTTCTTTTGCATACGCCCCTGGCAAGCGGCGCCGACCAGATCGCGGCAGTCTGCGCTCGCTCCAGCGGCTATTTCGTCCGAGCGCTGCTGCCGTTCGAGCCGCAGGATTATCGTGAGGACTTCGCGCCCGGCGAGGAGCTCGACAGCTTTGAGCAGGCGCTCGAGGCCGCCGACGAGATCGT
>DASQYQ010000382.1:0-2097 GCA_035639115.1 Sphingomicrobium sp.
GGAGACTTGATCCACTACAATGTTCGACTTCGTATGAAGGCGGGAAGTTGCCTCCGCGATGGGTCGCGCGTCGGATGACACGGAAGGATCGCCCATAAAGCGGATGCCGCGGGTCCAAGACCCGGACCTCCTCGATCGGAGATTCGTCAGACTCACAAGACGGGATATTCCTGTAGGCCTTCGATCGAGGGGATCGATTGGCGCATGCCGGCCTGGACGGTGCGGCCTGAGCCCGAGATTCATCGCTGATCAGCGACGATATGACTCAGCGCGATCTCGTGGTGGCGCGGCGGCGCTTCACGTAGCCTTGCCATGTGATTCGCTGTCAACCGACATCCGGAACTGGACCCTTTGCGACAGTGAGAACTGGACCCCTGTTGATCGTCTCCACAATGCTCGGTGTTGCGGCTTGTCCAGGTAGTGCATAGGAGGGACCCGCGCGCTGCGGAGCGACCGCGACGAGTCTGGCGCAGCGGCGCGCGGGAGGTTCCTGTGCACCCACCTGGGCAAGCTCTTGGTCATGCCGGCGCCATAGTCGTTGGTGTCGCCGCCGGCGCCTTCAGCAATCCCGATCGGCGCTTCTCGCGCAGGCGATAGCTGTCTCCACGGATTGTAATCACGTGACTATGGTGCAGCAGCCGATCGAGGATGGCGGTTGCCACCACTGGATCGCCGAAGACCGCGCCCCATTCGGCGACCGAGCGGTTGCTGGTGATTAACAGGCTGCCGCGTTCGTAGCGGCGCGAGACGAGCTGGAAGAAGAGATGGGCCGCGTCCGGCTCGAATGGCAGGTATCCGAGCTCGTCGATGATCAAGAGCTTGGGCTTTGCGAAGAACGCGAGCCGCTCCTCGAGCCGGCCCTCGGAATGCGCCTTTGCCAACTGCGCTACGAGCGTCGGCGCGGCAATGAACAGCACCGTATAGCCGGTCAGGATCGCCTGGCGTCCGATCGCGACGGCGAGATGGGTCTTCCCGACGCCTGGTGGGCCAAGCAACAGAACGGCTTCAGCATTGCCGATGAACCGGCCCGTGGCGAGTTCCCGGACCTGCTTCTTGTCGATCGACGGCTGCGCCGAGAAGTCGAAGCCTTCCAGCTCCCGGACGAACGGGAACCGGGCGAGCCCGATGCTCATCTCGATCCGCCGCTCATCCTTGCGCGCTATCTCGCGCTCGCAGAACAGCGCCACCGCCTCCCGGATGGTGAGCTCGCGGCGGGCGGCTTCGTCGATCAGGCTGTCGAGCTGGTCGCGGATCGCGGTGAGTTTGAGCCGGTTCAGCATGGCAATGAGAGGATCTTGGTCCATCACCACCTCCCGCCGATCAGCTGCTCGTATTCGGCCAATGGCCGCAGCAACGCTGCCTCAGCCGCCGGCGCAGCAACCATGGCTTTGGAGCGGAAGCCAACGACGCCCTCGAAGTGGGCAGGATCCGTGACGCGCTCGAACCGGCCGGTGCGTCGTTCGTGCACGGCAACCTCGCATCCGCCGTGGCTGACGCGAACCATCTTTCCGGCGATGACCACGCGCACGCTCTCGCCGATTAGCCGCCAGGGCACCGAATAGGCGTTACCATCGACCTCGATCGCACAGTCCGCCCCTACCTTGCGCACCAGCTCTCGTGCGGCCTCGAACGGCAGCACGCCAGCGATGGGCCGCAACACGGCGGCCTCGGCGCGCAGGAAGCGCGCGATCGGCATCTCGCCTGTGGTCCCATGGACCCGCTGGTCGGCAATCTCGCGAGTCCATTCGTCGAGGTGCGCTTCGAGCGCCGACCAGCTCTCAAAGCACCGCCCGGCAATCGCGTTCTTCTTCACATAACCGACACCGCGCTCGTCCTTGCCCTTGGTTCGGGCCCGGAACGGCGCGCATGCCCGTGGCCGGAACCCCCAGTGTCGCGCAAAGGCGCGGAAGCGAGCGTTGAACTCGACCTCACGCGTCGATCGATCATGGTGGCTCACCAGGCCCCGATCGTTGTCGAACAGCACCTCTTCCGTGACGCCGCCGAAGTGCCGGAAGGCACTCTCGATTCCAGTAAACCAGCTCTCCTGGCGCTCGTTCGTGAAAGCCCGAACGTGTAGCCGCCGCGAGTAACCCAAGG
>DASQYQ010000383.1:0-4367 GCA_035639115.1 Sphingomicrobium sp.
CTGTATCCTTTAGGTCTGGATGACGATTCAACGATCAGCGATCCTGGCCCGCCCTCGCAATCAGGCGAGACCCTGACGAAAGCGCGTTGGCGCGAGATCGCATGATCGCCATCGGTAATTTCCCCGACTGACTTCGCCGCATATCTGGAACAGCCATTCCGGATGAAGCGAACATCATTGATCCCGCTCGCCGCAGCCTTGTTGCTTTCCGGCAGTGCAGCCGCGGAGCAAGTGAAACTGAACGGTCGCCAGCTCCTCACTGTCGCCAAGCAGCTGAAGCCCGGCCAATTTATCTGGGAGCCCCAACGGTCGCCGGACGGCCCGGCCCTGGTCGTGGTCAACCTGCACACGCAGCGATTACTATTCTTCCGCGACGGAGTGCCGATCGCCGCGTCGACGATCTCCTCAGGCAAGACGGGCCACGAAACTCCGACCGGGGTCTTCACCATCCTCCAGAAGAACGAGAAGCATTTTTCGAAGACCTACAACAATGCGCCGATGCCGAACATGCAGCGGCTCACCTGGCGAGGTATAGCGCTCCACGCGGGCAACCTGCCCGGCTATCCCGCTTCGCACGGATGCGTTCGCCTTCCTCTCGACTTCTCAAAGCTGCTGTTCGGCCAAACCAGTCTCGGGATGACGGTCGTCATTACCAGCCATCCAGACTTCCCTCACGATGCAACGTCCCCCGACCTCGAGATAGTTGGCACGCGCAGCCCGGCCGCAATCGCGAATGCCAAATATGATTGGCATCCAGAGAAGGGGCCTAACCTCAACGGAGACGCCATCGTATCGGTCGTGGTCAGCAAAGCTGATCATCAGGCGATCGTCATGAAGGGCGGAGTGAAGATAGGCTCAGCCCCCGTCTATGTTCACGGTAACGTCGCGGGTGCTGAAGCCTATGTCCTCGAATCCTGGGACAAGACAGGCCAGAACTGGATCAAGCTTCATTTCTCCGAGGCGGGAAAGGGAACGCAGACGAAAGCGAACGAGATCGAGCATTTCGATGCTCCAACCAACTTCCGCCATGATTTGCAGACGGTGATGAGACCGGGGAGCGTCGTCGTAGTCACACCGGCCAGCTTGCGGTCCGGAGGCCCCGGCACGAATGAGACTGTTTTCGACGGCTGACGCCCAATTGGTAGAGCCTTTTTCCAAAGTCCTTTTTGAGTCGAAGGCTGCCCTTACTCAACCATCAGGCAGGAATCGCTTGGCGTACCTCCAGTCGCTCGCTCATGCGCATCCCCGCAAGGTTGCGCCAGAAGCGCTCCAGGCTCTCCGTCCCCCCGAACAGAGTCGTGAAATGGGTCGAGTCCACGAGCACGATATCGCCCTTTCTTTCGCCTTCGGGCGGCATCCAGAGGACGATGTTGAACTCGGTGTTTCCAGCCTTCGTGAAGGGATGGGGGCGATCGAGATCGACCGGCTGGCGGGCGAGCAGGCGAATTCGCTTACTGTCCGGCTCGGTCACTTCGTAGTGCGGCAGGTGCGGGTGGAAATTAAGCGTTGGAACGCCGTCGAGCAGCCCTAACTCGTCTGCTTCAGGATATTTCGTCAATGGTGAGATTTCCCCGTCTTTGCGCGCGGGCCTTAGGCCCCAGACGTTGTGCACCGGCACATCGAGCATCTGCATAAGGTCGCGCGTATAGGTGGTGAAACGCTGCTGGCGCGGCACCAGCCGGTCGCCGTGATGGAGATATTCCTCCTGCCGCTGATCGTAATCGTCGGTGAAGCCGACATCGTGATGCGGTGCGAGCAACAGGCATGTCCCTTCGCGCTTCAGCCAATGCCTGATCGCTTCCGCCTCGGCCGGATCGGCATGCTCCTCGCCGGCAAGGTGGTCGAGGCCGAAGACCATGAGCGTATCGCAATCGGCGAGAATGCGCTCGTCTACGGGCTGCCGGAAGCCGGCCTGGTCGACACGCTGGAAGACGGCAACCGGATGCCCTGTGACTTCCTCGGCGGTTCGCTGGAAGCTGAGCGCGGAGACATGAAACAGTTCGAGCGTGCCCGCGATGCCCTGAAGGAAGTTGCTCGGACTGTAGCGCTCCGTCTCGTAGGCGGGCCAGAGGACGTTGCGGACTTCGGTGATGGTGGAAAAGCGGTTTTCGGTGAGCGCCGGATCGCGCTGCACTTCCCAGGGATAGCTCCACGTCCAGTAGATGCTCATCCGGCGCTTCCCGTCGGCGGCGCGAGCGACGTGCGACTGGTTGTAGGTGCGGGCTGGCGTGGTCATGCCTTCACTCCTTCAAGCGCGGGCGCGGTCGCCTGGGCGGCCGAGCCTAGGTTCGCGAGGTAATTGAGCGCCTTGATACCCGGCAGGAAGAAATAAGCGCCGCCGCGCACGGTCGTGAACGCGGGCAGTCCGAAGATCTTCTTGCGGATCGGTCGCTTGGGGATCTTGTACTCGAGGGTCCCGTCCTGGTTGCCGATGATCGGGTCGCGCTCGTTGCCGAGCTCGTGGAAATTCTTGTCGTTGACCCAGACATTCTGGGCGAACTCGAACTGTCGGATGAGGTTGGCGCAGATAACGAACGCTGCGATCCCGCGCTCCTTGCCGTCGTCGGGCTGCCCCTCCGGGAGATGCGTTCCATAGGTCGCTCCGCGGCGGATCATCCGGCGCCGGTTGATGTTCACTGCAGTGTCGCGCGGGTTCATCCGGCGCATGTGGCAACCGAGCGGCACTGCGTAACCGTGCGGGTCATTGTCCTTGTAGTTGAAGTCGTTGCAGCGCTCGAGGTCGGCGCCGAGCTCCGGATCGTCCTTTTCCGGAGCTAAGGTGAGCGGCGCGCCGCTCCTCCAGCGACCCATCAGCTTGGCCGCGATGAGCTCCTGCTCCTCTGCAGATTCGCCGTTCGCCGCGAGGAAGTCGCGGAACTTGCCGACATGCTCCTCCAAGCGACGGTAAGCCATGTAGCTGCCGTTCCGCGACACTTCCGGCATCGGCATCGGGTAGGGCTGGCCGCTCTCGTCGGGATAGCCGAGGATGAACTCGCCGGCCTTCAGCGGACCGCCGCAGCCCGCGTAGGGTATATCCTCTGTGCCCTCGATCACCGGCTGCGAGAGGCGGTCCCGGTAGCCGAAATGGTCGTGCGCGTACCCGAACGGCGGAGTCGCTTCCAGCTCGAGGCTGGAGATCACCTCCACCCCCGGGCACCTGGTCAACAGCCCTTCATGCTCCATCTCGCAGCGACCGCGCTCGGCGGCATCGCGGGCGAATAGAATGGCGACGGCGTGGAGGTCGTCGCGGTCGGTGCCGTCAACCCAGTTCTCCGGAGCGTTCGGCCCGGTATCCCCCAGCACTTGGGCGCGCGCAGCCATCCCGCTGCGGAACTCGTCCGGGAAAGTGGCAAGCGCCTCCTGATCGAGTCCGAGCGCCTTCAACCCATTCCAAGTGAAAGCGACAGTCACCCAGCTGCTCTTGTTCTCGGAGGTGTCGACTTCCGCCGCGGAACGGACGGTGCCGAGGATTTCCCGGAGCCACGCGCGACCCGCTTCCGGGCTTCCGAACTTGAGCAACACATAGCGTCCCGTAAGCGCCGGTGTACGCGTGAGCAGGATGTGCTGGATGTCCTCGAATTCGAGCGCTTGAGTCATGCCGGAGTCGCCTTTCCCTTGGCCCATGCCCAGGCGGCGATGCGCCACCCGCCCGCCTCCTTCCGCAGTGCGAAGGTGAAGGTCGCTCCATCCTGGCGGATCTTCTGACCCTTCACGCTGAACGTCATGCTCGCCGGAAAAACCAGGTAAGCGCTGTCGCCCGTCACATTGTTGTGCGCCGGTTCTCCAAGCGTCGCATGGTAGTCGCCGGCGCCGAGGTGCTCGCCCTCGATCAAGACGTCGCGGTACCAGTCCGACGGCGCGGACTGCCCGACCCACAGATGGGGCGCCATTCCATCGAGGATCGAGCCCCGGCTCGCGAAGCACTCCGCCATGCCCCCGGCGTCGCCACAGTTGAATGCGTCGACATACCTCCGGACGACGGCCGCAGGATCATCGGAAGTCGCCAGCCTCGGTGCCGGCGCAGTTTCCTGCTCCATCGCCGGCTCTCCTATAGTTGCATGTTGTCGAGGATGTTGGCGAAGCCGTTCTTCACCTCGAGCGCGCTCTTCACCTCCTTCGCCGTGACGTAGGAATATTCGGCATATTCCATGAAGCTCGGGCGGTGATGCTCGCGGACGAAGGAGATGAAGGCTTCCGGATTGGTCTTCCAGTCCGCCGGGAAGCCTTCGAGGTTCTCGAACACGGTGTCGATCCCGGTCGAGGAGAAGATCGCGACCGCGTCCTCGGTATATTTGTCGAAGTCGGTGTCGAAGACGCCCTGGTACATGAAGTAGGTGCTGCCCTCGATGTCAAAGAGCGCCCACTTC
>DASQYQ010000384.1:0-6151 GCA_035639115.1 Sphingomicrobium sp.
CGGTGAAATATTCGCTGCCCTCCTGACTCTGCAGCCGGCTTGGGGAATCTGAACTCCCAAGCTCGAATCGTCTCGTCGTCGCCCGCAGTTCTCCGGGCCAAGGGCATTGTTCGGGCGCCAGACGAAACAAAGAGAGCGGGAAATTCCAATGGCTAACAAGGCAGGCACGATCCTTTCACGGCTCAAGGACGAGGAGATCGACTGGGTCGACCTTCGCTTCACCGATCCCAAGGGCAAGTGGCAGCACCTGACAATGGCGTCGGGCGTGATCGACGAGGACATGCTGACCGACGGCTTCATGTTCGACGGAAGCTCCATCGCCGGGTGGAAGGCGATTAACGAGTCCGACATGATTCTGAAGCCGGACCTCGATGCGGTCTATGTCGATCCCTTCAGCGCGACGCCGATGCTCGTCCTCTTCTGCAACGTCGTCGAGCCCTCAACGGGTGAACTCTACGGCCGCGACCCCCGCTCGACAGCGACGCGCGCTGAAGCCTATCTCAAGCAGACCGGCGTCGGCGACACCGTCTTCGTCGGCCCCGAAGCCGAATTCTTCATGTTCGACGACGTCCGCTTCGAGGACGGCTACAACGCCAGCGGCTATCGCATCGACGACATCGAGCTGCCGACCAACACGATGCGCGAATATGAGGGCGGCAACCTCGCCCACCGGCCAAGGGCCAAGGGCGGCTACTTCCCGGTCGCCCCCGTCGACAGCGCCATGGATATACGCGGCGAGATGGTCTCGACCATGCTCGAGATGGGCCTTCCGATGGACAAGCACCATCACGAGGTCGCCGCTTCGCAGCACGAGCTAGGGCTGACCTACGGCGGCCTGGTCGAGACCGCCGACCGAATGCAGATCTACAAATATGTCGTGCACATGGTCGCGCATGCCTACGGCAAGACGGCGACCTTCATGCCGAAGCCGATCGCCAAGGATAATGGCAGCGGAATGCACACCCACATGTCGATCTGGAAGGGCGGCAAGCCGCTGTTCGCCGGCAATGGTTATGCCGGGCTCAGCGAGACTGCGCTTTACTTCATCGGCGGCGTCATCAAGCACGCCCGAGCGCTCAATGCGTTCACCAATCCGACGACCAACAGCTACAAGCGGCTGGTGCCGGGCTTCGAGGCGCCGGTGCTGCTGGCCTACTCGAGCCGCAATCGCTCCGCTTCATGCCGAATCCCCTACGGCGCCGGCGAGAAGGCGAAGCGTGTCGAGTTCCGATTCCCGGATGCGATGGCCAATCCGTATCTCGCTTATTCGGCGCTGCTGATGGCCGGCCTCGACGGCATTCAGAACCGGATTCATCCCGGCGACCCCATGGACAAGAACCTCTACGACCTACCGCCGCAGGAGCTGGTCAACGTTCCTACCGTCTGCGGCTCGCTCCGCGAGGCGCTGGTGAGCCTTCAGAACGACCGCGCCTTCCTGACCCGCGGCGACGTGTTCAGCGACGACCAGATCGACAGCTACATCGATCTCAAATGGGAAGAAGTGATGCGCTGGGAAACGACGCCCAGCCCGGTCGAATTCGATATGTATTATTCTTCGTAAGTCTGGGACAGTGGGTGGCTGCTCAGCCGGCCGCCCACCCTTTACGAAGTCAGGTTAGCGGGGCTTCTTTCTCGCCACCGTCAGTTATTTTCCGCAGCGGCCAAGGTGGACCACAAATGCTGGCAAGCGCTTCGGCTGCCCTGCGTAACAGGGCGGCAAGTTCTTGCGCCTAGCTTGCTCATGGAGGGCCAGCGCACCCTTGGTCTTTGATTCCGGTGTGCCTCGTCGCCGAATTCGGCGCTCGATTGGCGGCCTGATTTTCCTGATATTCATCGTCTTAATTTTGCGGTAACGTTATCCTTTCGGGACGCCGGTGGAGGGAACCCTCCCACCTTCCCTTTCCCTCCATCGGCATCACCGGCTCCCCTCATTGGGGCGCTGGCCGTCCGTTCGGACGTAGACCAGTCCGGCTTCGTCGCTCGCAATCCTCTGCCAGCCGGGAGAGCTGTCGAGAATGGCGATAAGGCGCGCCTGTTGCGGGAGGATTGCCCAGCGGATGCCCCACCGCTGCACCGCCTGGTCGAATGCCGCACGGTCGCCGCCGTCGATGCGGACATAGTCGTTGACCAGAAGGTCGCCGTACATGTCGCCTCGGCCGTCGATATAGGGCCTGATACCGGCGAGGATCAGAGGGCCGCCCATCGAATAACCGTTGAGCACCGGCTGGCTTCGGTATTGCGGCGGGACGGCTGCGATCAGCTTCCACGGATTGGCTTCGCCCTCCACCGGGCTCAGCGGGAGTATCGCTCTCGCGACGATTAGCGCGATGGCAGCGGCGGCGGTGACTGTGACGGGCGTTCGGTCTCCCGGCGCTTTCTGTTGCTCACCGAAACCTTCCGGCAGCACCATCGCTGCGATGATCGCGAGCATGGCCTGGTGACGCACCTGAAGCAGCGCCAGCCCAAGCATCCCAGCGAGCAGCAACCACCGGGTCCACGGCAACTTCGGCCGTTTCCACACGATGAGCGCCAGGATGAGGACGAGAATGCCGAAGAAGAAAGGCGTGACCTTGGGGTTCGACGGTTTCCACTCGTCGATGAGCGGGAGCATCTGCAGGTTCTCCATCCGCAGCGGGTGGAGCACTCCGGCAGTTCCGTTCGCATTGATGAAGACCGCGACGACGCAGGCGAGGCCGAACGGCACCCACTGCCGAAGCACTTTCGCTCGGTCTGAAGAGAAAATGAGCGCCTCGAGACCGAACAGACCGGCGATGCCGATGCCGAGCGGGAAGCTTCCGTGCATGTTCGCCCACAGCGTCAGAAGCAATGCCGAAGCGATCGGCGGCGCGCTGTCGTGGCGGCGCGCTCGAACCATCAACCAGGTCCACAGCGCGAGAAGCGGCCAGACCAGCACGTGCGGGCGTGCAAGGAGCATCGGCACGAGCACGAAGTCCATTGCGACGATCGCGATCAGCGGGCGCACGTAGCGGCTCGCATTGGCGTAGACGATCGCATGGAGCGCCATCAGCGCCGCGGTCACGAGCGCCGCGATCCCGCCATATCCGGCGAGGCTGTACGCGGCTCCGAGAATCGCCTCGGCGAGCCATTCGATCGGCACCCACGGCTTGCCGAACCAAGTGAAGGAAAAGGGATCGGTGTGCGGGATCGCGTGGTGGGCGAGAATCCACTGCCCCGTCGCGATGTGCCAGCTGACGTCGCCGTCGTTGAAGATCGTCTTCGAGCTGCCGAGCACCGCCGGGATCAGCACGACGGCGAGCATCAGCGCTATCAGGGAACCGCGTTCGGCTCGCGCAGGCTCGACCGATTGAGGCGTTACGGCGGCCGCCGTGTCAGACATTGGCGACGCGCGCCCGCTCCGCCGCCCGGCTCCCGTATATTGCGTAGAGGACGAGACCGATCACCTGCGCGGTGACGAAGAAGATCTGCGTGCGGTTCGGGAGACTGATGAAGAGATAGAGACAGCCGAGGATTCCGATCGTCCCTACCACCGGCGCCAGAGGCGTTCGGAAGCGCCGCTCGCGATCAGGTTCGCGGCGGCGAAGCACCAGCATCGCCGAGCAGACCGCGACGAAGGCGGCCAGCGTTCCAGCGTTCGCGAGCGCCGCGATGGCTGCGAGTGGGATGAGGCCGGCGAACAGGCTGGTCACGACGGCGGTGAAGACCGTAATCCGGACCGGCGTGCCGCGCTTCGACACCCGCGCCAGGCTGCTCGGAAGAAGGCCGTCGCGCGCGACCGTGAAGAAGATTCGGCTCTGGCCATAGAAGAAGGCGAGGATAACGGTCGGAAGCGCTATCACCGCTGCCGCGCCGAGGATTCGAGCCGCCCAGGGCTTGCCGATTTCGCGAAGGATCAGGGCCAAGGGCTCGGGGCTGTTGGCGAAGCCGCTGGTGGCCACCGCCCCGATCGCAGCCGCCGCTACCGCCATGTAGATGAGGACGCACACCACCATCGACCCGACGATTCCGATCGCGAGGTCACGGCTCGGGTTCTTGGCTTCCTCTGCCGCGGTGGCGATCGCGTCGAAGCCGTAGAATGCGAAGAAGATGATCGCCGCTGCGGCCATCACTCCAACCTCGCTTCCCGACGGTCCGTTACGCGGGAAGCCGTAGGGCATGAACGGATGGAAGTGCGCAGAGTCGAACACCGGCAGGCACACCGCGATGAAGAGCGCGAGGGCGGCCATTTTGATGACGACCAGGATCGCATTGACCGTGGCGCTCTCGCGGGTTCCGGCGATAAGCAGGGCGGCGACGACCCAGATGATGAAGATCGCCGGAAGGTTGATGACTCCACCGAGCTCGGGTCCCTGGACCAGCGCGTCCGGCAGTCCCATCCCGACGGACTTGAGGAACCCCGCTGCATAGCCTGACCAGCCGACGGCAACCGCACTGACCACCAACGTATATTCGAGGATCAAGGCGACGCCGATCATCCAGGCGATCAGCTCGCCGAAAACGACATAGGAATAGGTGTAAGCCGAACCCGAAGCGGGGATCATCGTCGCGACTTCGGCATAGGCGAGCGCCGCGCAGGCGCAGATCACACCGGCGATCGCGAAGGAAAGGATGACCGCTGGTCCAGCCTTGCCCGCACCGACTCCAATCAGGGTAAGGATGCCCGTGCCAACGATCGCTCCGACGCCGAGCGCGACGAGGTGCGGCCATCCGAGCGACTGCCTGAGCCGGTGCTCCTCGGGCATGTCCTCCCGAGCGACAACCGACTTTCGGACCTTCCAGTTCTTCATTTCCCCTCCCCGTTCGTCATTACGAGCGTAGCGCGGCAATCCAGCCGCGCAACTGGATTGCCGAGCGGAAGAGGCAGCGCCCGAGCCCGGCTTAGAATTACCATTCGCCGATGAAGGACAGACGGGCCGTTGCAGGGCAGCAATTATTCCGGGACCTTATGGCTTGTGCGGCGACCGTGAGATCTCAACGTTTACGCTCGCTCTGGCTTCCTGAAGCGCTAATAGTCCTTGCTGACTCGAACAGTCGCGCTCGAACGGCCGATGGTCGAGACGGTGGACAGTAAAGATAGCCAGCGCGTCATCTGATATTCGACCTGAGTCGCGGAATAGCCGGCGCCATCGGTCACCACCTCGACGTACAATTTACGAGTGATGTACTTGCCGGCGCCGATTGCGGTCTTCTGGCCGGTGGCGACATCGGCGGGAACGATGCGCAGGCGATCGAGACCGATTGCCTTCCTGAGCGCATTGATGGGATCAAGCCCGCCCTTTCCGGATTGCAACGCCGCTACAGCCGACGCGAGCTGGAGGGCCTCCGGCGCCGAGAGGTTGGTGATCGACGTTCCGAACAGGATTCGCGACAGCAGCTCGTCCTGCGGCAGTGGCGGCGAGCTTGCGAACGTGATCTCGGGCTTGAGGCCGGTGCCACGGACGACCACGCTTGCGTCGATCCCCTGCACTGCCGCTTCGGCGTGAATGTCGAGGAGCGGATTGGGCGGATCCTCGCCGGCGAAGCGGATGACTCCGCGATCAATCCGGAAGACTCGGCCGGCGAAGTCGTAATTGCCCTGAACCAGATCCGCCCGGCCGGTGAAGCGCGGCGCATCGGCATATCCGCCAATCTGAAGGTTGGTGGTCCAGCGGCTGTTGATTCCGAGCCCGGTCACGGTGAGATCGCCGCCAGCGAGCTTCAAGTCGAGGTTCCAGTGGTGAACGGCGGCAGGCTCGATAAGGTCCTCTTCTTGAAGGCCTGTCTCGCGGACATTCAGCTGGGGGATAGCGGCTGCCGCCGACGCTCGGCCGAGCTGGAAGCGGCCCTTGTTGAGCTTGAGGTTGCCAGAGATCGTGCCCCCTTTTGCGTCGGAGTGGAGACGCATTGGGCCGGTCACTCGGGCTGCGACGTCGTCGCGGTTCAGAAGGAGCGCCTGGCTGGCGTTGAAGGAGAGGTCGAGCAATGCATTCCCGCCGGAGAAGGTGACGGTCCCATTGCCGGTCACATTGCCTCCGCCGGTGGTTTGGCCGGTGATCTCGCCGAAGATGAGCTGCGGACCCGAGAAACGGGCGTCGGTAGCGATATGATCGATCACCATGCCGGTGACCTGGCTTTCGAGCCTTGCATTGGCGGTACGAAGGGAGCCGTGAATCACCGGGTCGGCCAGGCGTCC
>DASQYQ010000385.1:0-5538 GCA_035639115.1 Sphingomicrobium sp.
ATGAGGTTGGTCATTGCCGCGAGCGAGACCCGCCGCGCTTCGTCGCTGACGTCGCCGGCCGCGGCCGGCGCGAACATCTGCGCTTCGTCGACCACGACGAGCGCCGGATACCAAAAGTCGCGAGGCGCATCGAAGAGACCGGAAAGGAAGAGGGCCGCGCAGCGCATCTGGGCTTCGATCTCGAGCCCGTCCAAGGCAAGGACGACCGAGGCGCGATGCTCGCGGATCCGCGCCGCGAGCCGGCCGATCTCGGCCCCGTCATAAGCCGAGCCGTCGATGACGACATGGCCGAAGCTGTCGGCGAGGGTCACGAAATCGCCCTCGGGGTCGATCACCGCCTGCTGGACCAGGGCCGAGCTTTCCTCGAGCAGCCGGCGAAGCAGGTGCGACTTACCCGACCCGCTATTGCCCTGGACGAGCAGGCGGGTTGCAAGAAGCTCCTCGATGTTGATTTCGACATCGGCTCCGCCCGGGGCGGCGCCGATCACCACTGACACGCTCACTCCTGCCGCAATAAAGACGGGACGCCGGCCTGCAAGGCGCATGCTGCTGGAAAAAGGGCCGGAGCCATTCGGATCAAACAGGCGAGCCAACGCGATCGTGAATCTCGGCCGAAGCCTTCGAATCGAGATCGTCGCGGAAGGAGTCGAAAGCCTCGAGCAGGAGGCGTTCCTGAGGAGCCTCGGCTGCCAGACCGGCAAGGGATTCCTCTACGCTCCGGCAGTTCCCGCCCTGATGGTCGAAGACATGCTCGTGGGAGCGATCGCCAAGTCGGCGTGAGCGCAAGAGAGATAAATCCCGTTTTCCACCTCGCCTCGCGCGCCGCGGGCTTCATGGCGTGACGCGGGATGCATCCACATAAGGCACGAGTGCGGAGGCGCTCTTAAGGCCGCACGGCGATTGCCTCGACCGAGATCAACAGACCCTTGGGAAGCTGGACAATCGGGGTTGCTCGCGTCGGTGGCTCGCTTGGAAAATACTCGCGGAACAGTTCGTTCATCACTTCGAATTGCGATGCTTCAGCCAGGTAGACCGTAGTCTTCACCACATCCGACAACGAGACTCCCGCTGCGTTCAATACTGCAGCCACATTCTCAAATGCATTCCGGGCCTGGTCAGCGAAACTCGCGGGAACTGCGCCGGTCGCAACGTCCAGTCCTGGTTGTCCGGACACGAAGATCAACTCTCCCGAGGCAGCTACGGCGGGTGCATAGGGCCCATATGGTCTCGGCATATCGTCGCTTTGCAATGTTCGACGTGGCATGTCCCCACCTCCATGTAACGGGGCCGACAGGTACTCCTGAACCGGGTTCGGTGCGACGATCTAATGTCGCGAACCGGACGACTCTGGAGATACGGCGTCAGCTCAGTAGTATCCTTCGAGCGATCACTGGGGGAGATGCGCAATGCCGAGACTGTTCCTGCTCGCCGCTTCATTGACGGCTCTGGCCCCCGGGGTCGGAGTCGCATCGACCGGCAGTGGCCAGGACGCACCGGTCGCGTCCAAACCGGTTGAACCGTTCAATATCGGCTTCGTGCTTTACACCATGGGCAAGGCGCCTGGCACGTTGAATGCGAGATGGACTTACGCGAACGCTTACAGCGGACCCGGCTTGGCGACTGGCGGTCCGGCATCCGGCGGCTTCGTCGGCCGCTATCATGTTCGTTATTATCTGGAGAACGGACAATTCTCGGACGAATATGATCTCTACATCGAGAAGCACCAGGGCAGCGACTTTTACGATGTGACGTGGATCTCGGATGGCAAGGTAAGCGCGAAGGGCGTCGGCATGGAGATCCCCAACGGTGGGGGATTAGCCGTCGGCTGGCGAAGAGTCGCCGACTGAGATGCGCTCATCTCCGCAATGGTTACGAGGATAATGCAGGAATGGGTCGGAAGCTGACATTCGCTGCTTCCGTGCGTGATCAAATTTTTGATCTCACCAGAACTTCACGACGAAGTGCGCGAGGATCAGCACCCCGACGATCACGATTGCGACGCCCGCAACAGGCAACCATCGATATGCGGTTCTCATGAACGGTGGATCACACATCCATCCAGTGTCGGCAATGGATGGAAAGTGAGAGCGAGCCGTCGTTCAAACTGTCGCTCGCCGAAGGCGATTTGCAGCTCGGAAGCGCGCGAGGGTGCTGGAAAGGTGACGTCCGTGTGAAGCCTTCGTAATCTTGCAACTACTCGGTGCGCGCTACCGTTTGCCCTCGGCAGGGGACAAGCGTGGAGTATTGAAATGAAGAGATTTGTTCTTGCGTCTGCGACGATCGTCATTCTCGGAACTTCGATGCCAGCCGTCGCTCAGTCGGTGCACCAGCGCGAACGATTGCAGGAGCAGCGCATCCGCCAGGGTGAACGGAGCGG
The DNA here is from genome assembly GCA_035639115.1 of Sphingomicrobium sp. GTDB lineage: Bacteria > Pseudomonadota > Alphaproteobacteria > Sphingomonadales > Sphingomonadaceae > Sphingomicrobium. Next base: position 2,378 of record DASQYQ010000385.1, read on the forward strand.
CACCCTAACACCGGCCGAGGCGCGCCGCCTTCAGTATCTCGAGGCGCGACTGCACCGGACCGAGGCCCGCATGCGTTATGCGAATGGTGGACGCCTGTCGCCTTGGGAGCGCCGCCGTCTTCAGCGAATGGCAAATGAAGACAGCGCGGCGATCTATCGCCTGAAGCATAATTACCGCACGTACTGAGTTCCGAGATGCGGCCTGGCGGTAACTACTCCCGGCAGGCCGCGTCGTTCAGGTGCGTATATCTGCAGTCGGTGGAAGGCTGACTCTAGCGCATCACGGTTCCGCGTACTCGCTCCCAAGATATGGATGGCTTCCATCGATGATCTGGATCGCCCGTTGGCGTGGAGTATTCGACGGCACGCAGCCGAGATTGATCCCTGGAATAGGGGGTCCTGGTCCCTAGGTTTGATGCCGTTCAGCCGCGACTTGGCGGAGCGTTTTGCAGCATGTGTTGCGATGACCGACTGAAACGGCAGTCGAAAGCAGCCATTCGCTCAATGTATCGACCATGGAGGTCGGTCGGGGTCCACCGGCTGCCTTAGGGTTTGGCTGGGGCCTGGTCTGCTTCCAGCTTGGCGATATCGGCTTCCACGCTGTCGATCACTTGTTGAATCATTTCAATCATTCGCGGATCGTGAGCGAGGTTCTCCACCTTTCGAAGCTGCTGAACTCGCGCCTGCATGTGAGCGATGACTTCTTCGTCCATGGCGCGGGCGAACTAGATCACAGTGCGGGCGCATGAAACCCATTCTCCGGCAGCCGTAATTTATTGACGTTCGTCAGGGGGCCGCCGTGGATCGAACGCGGCGAGTTCAACTTTCTGCTTATCGTTCTAAGCCCAGCGTCACGGCGACGCTTTCGTCTAGGCGGCAATAAGTTCGTCGTCGGTCGGGTAGACTCCGCTTAGTACCTCTTCGAAGTGGTCGCGCACGCTGTCGTTGCATTCACAAGCAAGGCCGCGCAGCCCAACTATGTCACGAATGTACAGCGAGCCACGGCGGGTCTCTAGGATCCCTCGCTGCTTGAGCTCCCGGAGCACGCGACTGATGTAGCTGCGACCGACGGCTAGCATGGCCGCCAACTGGTCTTGGGTAAGGGGAATGTCGGGACCGCCGGTGCGGTCAACTGCCGAAACCAGCCATTTGGCAGTGCGTTGCTCGATCGAGTGCGCGGCATTGCAGGCGCCGCCCTGAAAGATTTGCGCCGTCAGGCAATCGGCATAACGAGCGAACAGGTTGCCGAGAGTTGGGGACTGTTCCTTCAACGCCTCGAGGTCGGCGACCTGCATGCGCATGAACGGCCCCGGGAACTGCACCTCCGCCCGAGCAAACGCTGGAAGCCGCCCTTTGCTCACGATTCCGCCAACAGCGCCTTCACGGCCGATCAGCGCCGTCTCGACAGCCATTCCGTTCCGCAGCACGACAAGGTACGAGATCAGGCTCGGACCGCACGGGAAATAGACGGTGCGGACCGGATCGCCGGGCTCATAGATGACCTGCCCGCGGGCGCCGATCCAGGGTTCGAGATATGGATTGAGGATTGCCGCGTCTGCGGGACGGAGTGCCCTGAGCAGATTATTGCCACTTACGACCGCAACGTTCTCGTCGACTCGACCAACCATTTTTGTCGCACCCCCGCGATGGACAGACCGTGGCACGAACGACCAATGCGTACAAGTTCACATATGAATGTGCACTTGTAGGCAGACGCCCCGACTCCGCGTCGTTACGCGACGGTTTCGTTTTACACCCCGCGGAGCCGGGGAATTCCCAGATTGCCGGTGGTATGCACGGGTTAGCCGAGTTTTAGCGGAGGTCGAGGTTGTCGGAGGAACGATATGATCCGGCGCGCGATCATGCGCTTCGATATTGGCGTGAGCCAGTCGTGGTGCCGCGCATGTCTGATTCGACTGACGCTGATCACATCGCTGATGATTTTATCCAGCTAGCGGAATTCTTGCCGACGCTCTGCTGGATCGCGCGAGGCGACGGATACATCATCTGGTACAATCACCGGTGGCATGACTATTGCGGTACGACGCCCCAGCAAATGGAGGGCTGGGGCTGGCAGGCCGTGCACGATCCAGACCAGCTTCCCGCCGTCATGGAACGGTGGCAGGCGTCCATTTCGGCCGGTGAACCATTCGAGATGGTGTTTCCGCTACGCGGAGCGGACGGAGTATTCCGGCCATTTTTGACCCGGATCGTTCCGGTCCGGAACGCGACCGGGCAAATCGCACGATGGTTCGGTGTTAACACTGAGATCGGCGCGCAGGTCCGAGCTGAGGCCGCACTCGAAGCCAGCGAAGCGAAATACGAAGTCCTGACCAACGCGATGCCGCAAATGGTCTGGTCCACCCTCCCGGACGGTCATCACGACTACTACAATGCTCAGTGGTATTCGTTCACGGGCGTACCCGCCGGTTCGACTGACGGAGAAGGCTGGAACGGAATGTTCCACCCCGATGACCGGGACCGCGCTTGGGAGCGGTGGCGACATAGTCTTGCTACCGGCGAGCCTTACGAAATCGAGTATCGTCTTCGACACCGCGGCGGAGAATATCGCTGGGTCCTGGGCCGCGCGTTGCCAGTGCGAAATGCAGAAGGTGCGATCATCCGGTGGATCGGCACTTGCACCGACATCGATGAATCGAAGCGATCAGCGGAGCGCAACGAGCTACTCAGTCGTGAGCTTAGCCACCGGATCAAAAATATCTTCGCCGTGATATCCGGATTAGTAAGTCTTACTGGCTCCCGAAAGGGTGAGCTGCGGCCGGTTATGAAAGAACTGGTTGGCCGAATCGCGGCACTCGGCCGCGCTCATGAGTTCGCTCGGCCGCATAGTGTGCTGTCCGCGCCTGAATTCGGAGAAAGCAGCCTTCATGGCCTCCTTGCTGTACTGCTTAGGCCGTACTCCGTGGACGGAAACTCTCGCATCTCCATTCGGGGAGCAGATGCGATGATCGACGACAAGGGTGCAACGCCACTCGCCTTAGTCATTCACGAGTTGGCGACAAACGCCGCGAAGTATGGCGCGCTTTCAACTAGCGAAGGCCGCGTGACGGTCGATATTTCGGAGCTTGGCGGACAGCTCGAGCTAGTTTGGATCGAGAGAGGCGGCCCGGTGATTACAGGTCCGCCTAAGCATCAGGGTT
>DASQYQ010000386.1:0-3072 GCA_035639115.1 Sphingomicrobium sp.
ATTGTCGGCGAGAACAACATGGGCATTCGCTTGGTCTGGCGCTCGTTCCAGGCGGCGATCAGGCGCTCGGCATCCTCAAGCACCTGCGCATCGGTTGCGTGGCGCGCGGCGGCCTCTTTCTCGGCGGCCTCACGGCGCTGATCCTCCATCTTGCGGCGGTTGAAGCCCATGGCTGCACGGCACTTCTAAGCGGAACAGTGCGAAAGCCGTCGCGTTTAATCAGGCGTGTGCGCATTCCGACGAAGTCGGCCGGGGATTCCGAGCGAAGTCGGCCGCCTGTACCGATTGAAGCCGGCCGGGGATTCCGATGATCCCGGCCACCTTCTGAGGCGTGCTCTCGCGTCGACATCGTCATCAGTTCAGTTGGCAGCCTCGGCGTCAAGCTTTTGACGCTTGGCTTCAGCTTTTCGAAGGCTCTCGCCCTTGAGGGTGAGCCGGTGAGCGTTGTGCACCAGGCGATCGAGAATGGCGTCGGCAAGGGTCGGATCGCCGATGATCTCGTGCCAATGTTCCACTGGAAGCTGGCTGGTCACCATGGTCGATCCGCGGCCGTGCCGATCCTCCATGATCTCCAAGAGGTCGCGCCGTTGCTCGGCGGTTATGGGAGCAAGTCCCCAATCGTCGAGGATGAGAAGCTCGACGCGAGCCAGGCTCTTGAGGAGCCGAGCGTGATGGCCGTCGCCGCGTGCAAGCGCGAGCGCATCGAAGAGCCGCGGCAGGCGTTGATAGAGGACGGAGCGGTTATCCCGACAGGCCTTGTGGCCGAGCGCGCAGGCAATCCAACTCTTGCCGACGCCGGTGGGGCCGATGATGAGCAGATTCTGATGTCGTTCGATCCATTCGCCGCCGACGAGCTTTTGGAACAGCGCCTTGTCGAGCCCGCGGGGCGCCTTCATGTCGATATCCTCGACGACGGCATTTTGCCTGAGGCTGGCGAAGCGCAAGCGGCTAATCAGCCGTTTGTTCTCGCGCTCGGTCGCTTCGCGGTCGACGAGCAAAGCAAGCCGTTCCTCGAAGGCCAACGTTGCGATGTCGGGCTGTCGTTGCTGTTCGTCGAGCGCCTTCGCCATGCCGGTGAGCCCGAGCGTAACGAGGCGGCCGTGGGTGGGATGTGTCAACATCGTCTCTCCTTTCCTCAGTGGTAGTAGCCAGTGCCGCGGATGTTGCGGTGTTGGATTGGTGGCGCGTCCGGCGGCTTCTCATTGGCGTAGGCACGATCGAGCCCATGCTGCAGGATTGATTTGATGGAGCCGTAGGTGGTGGCGCCGATGTCGTTGCCGCGGCGGCAGGCTGCCTCGATGCGTGCCGAGCCGTAACTGCGGGCAAGCCGCAGGATGCCGAGACAAGCGCGGAAGCCCTGCTCGGGATGGGGCTTGGCCTTCATGATCGCGTCCACAAGGGCGATGGTGGCGGGGCCGATTCTGGCCGCTTCCCGCCTCATCCGAGCCGGCGTCCACTCGGCGTATCGCCGGTGTGCGCTCGGCATGTGCTCGGGGATTGTCGTGTGCCGACGACGCGCGTGAGAGCGAACATGGCTCGCCACACGAGCACCCTTGTGCAGGATCTCAATCGTGGTGTCGGTGATGCGCGCCTCGAGTTGCTCGCGGATGAGGCGTGACGGCACGGAGTAATAGTGATCGGCGATCTCAACGTGGTAGTCGGGCGCGACCCGGCACCTCTTCCACTCGGCATACTGATAGGGCGTTGTCGGAAGGGCTTTGAGTGCTGGCCGATCGATCTCTGCGAACAGCTCGTCGCGGCTGACGCCGAGCTTGCGCATGATCTTGGCGTTGAGATCGGCGACGGTCTCGCGGATCGCGGCATTGAGCTCATGGAGCGAGAAGAAGCGGCGGTTGCGCAGCCTGGCCAGCACAAACCGCTGGACAATTTGCACCGCGACCTCGACCTTGGCCTTGTCGCGCGGCCGCCTCGGACGCGTGGGCAGGATCGCGGTGTCGTAGTGCTCGGCCAGCTCCTGGTAGGTGCGGTTGATTCCGGGCTCATAGCGGCAGGCTACGGTGACGCCGGCCTTGAGGTTGTCGCAGACCACCGCCTTCGGCACGCCGCCGAGCGCGCTGAAGGTGCTGACGTGTGCCCCGGTCCAGTCGGCGAGCCCCTCCGACCAGCGCGCCTCCGCATAGGTGTAGTTGGACGCTCCCAGCACCGCGACGAAGATATGGGCGCGCCGCTCTATGCCGATCGCGGCGTCGAACACCGGCACCGTATCGCCAGCAAAGTCGACGAACAGCTTCTCGCCGGCCGCGTGCGTCTGCCGCATGGTCGGCGAGATAGTTTTGCACCAATCGCGGTAGAGGTCGCAGAACCGACTGTAGCCGTAGCCATCGGTGTGCTCGGCCCGGTATTCCTCCCACAATAACAGCAGCGTCACGGCGCGCCGCTTCAGCTCTTTGTGGACGTGGGACCAATCGGGCAGCGGCCGTGCCGGCTTCTCGTCGAATGTCGGCGAGGTGAACAGCCGCCGCTCCAACTCGGTATCGTCCAGTCCCTCGGGTATCGGCCAGGTGACGCCGATGACGGCGGCGCGACGAAGATACTCGCCGACCGTCGACCGGCTTATTCCAATCGTCACCGCGATCTGCCGCTCGCTCACGCCAAGGGCGTGCCTCAATCTCAGAACTTCTCGAACCTTCCGCATCGGCGCTCTCTTGGCGGGCATCGGACCTCCCCTTGCATGGCCGCAAAGGGCGTCTCGTCCGCGATTCGATCGCCGACAGCGAGAGCTTCAGGCCGCGCTCACCAAGGTGGCCGGCTTCAATCGGAATGAGTGGCCGACTTCCGTCGGAATCGGTGGCCGGCTTACGTCGGAATTACTGGCCGCTTTGCGTCGGATTACGCAAACAAAGCACGCGCCGGGCACAGTACCGGGAAAGCGTGTCCCAAGCGTTGGACCGTATACGACGAGTGGCAAGCATGAGCGCTTCGCCGTTAAACACCCGAGGTGGGAGCCGAGTGCCTGAATTAGGCCTGCTCGGATCTGTGCGGGGGGCGCTCAGCAATGAGCGTCCCTACCGCGATCTTTCGATTTGGGCTGAGCGGCGCCCGGTACTGGCT
>DASQYQ010000387.1:0-2163 GCA_035639115.1 Sphingomicrobium sp.
TTTCGGTCGGCGGCGGCGATAAGCCGCTCGATGAACTGACAGAAGAAGCCTTCGATCGGGTCTCGGCGATCAATCTGCGCGGCGTGATCATGGCCTGCTGTCATCGGTCCTGCGATTCTCCGCGATTATGGGCTTTGAAAATTCCCTAGTTGGCATTCCTGCCAGCCATTCAGCCGGGGCGCGCCCCGGCTGAATGGCTGAGCCGACATCGGTGCCATTCCCCCTCGGGGAGGCGGCGCCGATGGTCCAACTTGGAGAACTGATGATGATCCTGGAGTTACATCGACAAGGGCTGTCGATCACCGCGATCGCGCGGCGAACGGGGCGCGATCCGAAGACGGTACGCAAATACATCGAGCGCGGCATCGAAGCGCCGGTTTACGGGCCGCGATCGGTGGGCCGACCCAGCAAGCTGGCTCCATTCATGGCCTTTTTGCGCGAGCGGGTGATCGCTTTCCCTGATCTCAGCGCGGCGCGGCTGACCCGCGAGGTTCGCGAGCTCGGCTATGCCGGCGCCTATACCGCGGTGAAGCGCTTCCTGGCCGCGATCCGACCGGAGAACGGGCCCAAGCCTTACGAGGTGCGCTTCGAGACCCCGCCGGGCCTCCAGGCTCAGGTCGATTTTGCACGTTTCGTGGTCGACTTCACCGATGATCCCGGCACCAGCCGGATCGTCTGGTTGTTCAGCCTGGTGCTCGGCCACTCGCGCTTCATATTCGCGCGCTATGTTCTCCACCAGGACCTGCAGACGCTGCTGCGCTGCCATATTCAGGCATTCGCAACGCTCGGCGGCGTGCCGATCGAGATCCTCTACGACCGCATGAAGACCGCGGTGACGGGCGAGGACGATCAGGGCCACATCGTCTACAACCGCTCGCTGCTGGCGCTGGCGCAGCATTATCGCTTCCAGCCTCGCGCCTGCCGACCCTACCGGGCCAAAAGCAAGGGGAAAGTCGAGCGGCCGTTCAGCTATATCCGCCAGGACTTCTTCCTCGGCCGCAGCTTCCGCAACCTCGACGACCTCAACGCTCAGCTCATCGACTGGCTCGATACCGTCGCCAATGTCCGTGTTCACGGCACCACCCAGCGGGTCGTCGCCGAGGCTTTTGCCGCCGAGCAGCCCGAACTGCAGACGCTGCCCCAGCATCGCTTCGACGCCGTGCTCAGGCTGGAAAGGCGCGTCAGCCACGACGGCTTCGTCGCAATCGGCGGCAACTATTACAGCGTACCCGACCGCACCCGGCGGGTCGTCGAGGTCCAGCAGCTGCCCGACCTGATCCGTATTCTCGATCTCGGCACCGTCGTGGCCGAGCATCCTGTTCTCGAAGGCCGAAAGCAGTACCGCATCGATCGTAGTCACCGCACCGGCGGCAGTGCCAAGCGCAAGACGAACGTACCCACCGGGATCATCATCGGCCGCATCGGCGACCATGTGCCGCTCCGGCCGCTCGCCATCTACCAGGCGATCGGCGCGCAACTCGCGAACGCGGGCCGGCCATGACGTTCGCCTCCGCATCCTCGCGCGTCGACAATATCCGCCACAGCCTGGTCGGCTTGAAGATGCCGCGCGCCCTCGAGATGCTCGATGCCACGCTGCGCCGCATCGAGCAGGGCGAGATCGACGGCATCGAAGCAATCGATGATCTTCTCGCCGAAGAACTCAGCTTGCGCGAGAACCGCCGCGTCAAGGCGGCGCTGCGCATGGCCCGGCTGCCCATCCTCAAGACGCTCGCCGGCTTCGACTTCTCGTTCCAGCCCTCGCTCGACCGCAACCGGATCATGGCCCTCGCCGGGCTCGACTTCATCAACCGCGCCGAGGTTGTCCACCTGCTTGGACCGCCCGCGCCCGCGTCATAACGCCCACCTCACCACATCATTGAAAGGCAAAGGATTGCTGACCGGGATCTTGTGGTTGCGGGCGGCGGACGAGAACGGTGCGGGTGTCAAGCCCGGCAAGCTCGGCCACAGCGATGGCCCACGGCGCGCCTTTACAGACTTGTCGCGCCGGGAGCGCGCCGCTTCCGATCAGACGGAGTACTGTCATCTTACTGACTGCGAGGTGCTGGGCCGTCTGCTCCAACGTCAGCTCGCCGCGCTGGGCCATCTCGCCGTCCCGGTACACGGCGATGCCATGGGCGCTGCGATGCGAGCGCACGCGGCTCT
>DASQYQ010000388.1:0-6533 GCA_035639115.1 Sphingomicrobium sp.
AATCGGCTCGAGCTGATCGAGACCGGCCAGGAGCGGTTCGGAATGCTGCTGAGCCTGATCGCACAGGCTGAGAGCAGCATCAGGATGCTGATGTACATGTTCAATCCCGACCGCGACGGCGACGCGGTGCGCAATGCGCTCACAGAAGCTGCGCGCCGCGGAGTCGAGGTGAAGCTGTTGATCGACGGATTCGGATCGGCTGCGACGCCGAAATTCTTTACTGACCTCGCCGATGCCGGCGGCGAATATTGCGTGTTCAATCCGGACTACGGCCGCCGCTACCTGCTTCGAAACCATCAGAAGCTGATCGTCATCGACGAATCCGCGGTCCTGATCGGCGGCGCCAACATCGACGCCACCTATCTGGATGATCGGAGCGCGAAGCATTGGCGCGACCTGTGGCTGCGTCTCGACGGACCGCAGGCGGCGCTTCCCGCCCGCTATTTCGACAGCCTGTTCCGATGGTCGAAGCGGCCAAACTCAAAGCTTCGCTCGCTTCGGCGCATGGTCGCCGAGTACAACGAATGGCGCGGCCCTCTGCAGTGGAAGTTCAGCGGCCCCATGAGCATGCGCAACAGCTGGTGGCGAAGCATCGGCCGCGACATGAAGCGAGCTCACAGGCTCGACATGATCTTCGCTTATTTCGCGCCGCCAGGGGCGATGATTCGCCGCATCGGGCACGTCGGCCGGAGGGGCAGGGCGCGAATCATCAACGCCGCCAAGTCCGACAACAATGCGACCATCGCCGCTGCCCGGCACAGCTACAGCCGTCTCATCCGCCGCCATGTCGAACTATATGAATATCAGCCGGCGAAGCTGCACACGAAGCTCGCGATCGTCGACGACGTCGTACACATCGGCTCGTCGAACTTCGACTACCGAAGCTTCTACATCAACCTGGAGATCATGCTCCGGATCAAGGATCAGGCATTCGCCGACAAGATGCGCGGCTATTTCGAGCGCGAGCTCGCTGACTGCAAATGGATCACGCCCGCGATCCACAAGCGCAGGGCCAGCTTATTGCAGAGATGCAAATGGGCGCTCTCGCACTTCCTCGTGAACATCATGGATTATTCCGTCACGAGGCGGCTGAACCTGATCAGGCGCTAGTTCTTGGGTTCGCCCTTATAAGCCCAGAACAGGGTCGCCGGCGGGACGTTGATCCATTCGAACCCGCGCTTGATCGGAGCGAAGTGCGGCTGGATGAAATCGCGGACCTTGGGGCTGAACTGATAGACCAGGAAGGCGCCGCCCGGACGGATCACCTTCGCGGTCGATTCCGCGATATCGTCGCCGACGCCCGGCGGGAGCGTCGAGAATGGAAGCCCTGAAAGAACATAGTCCGCGGACCCATGCCCGTGGTCAGCCAGGATCTTCTCGACGTCTGCCGCGGAGCCGTTGACGGTGACCAGCCGCGGATCGTCGATCGATTCGCGAAGATAACGCGTGAAGTCCGGGTTGGTGTCGATCGTCAGCAGGGTCGCTTCAGGCCCGAGCTTTTCGAGGATCGGGCGCGTGAACGTGCCCACTCCGGGGCCATATTCGACGAACAGCTTGGTGTTTTCCCAGTCGACCGGCGCCAGCATCTTCTCGATCAGGACTCGGCTCGACGGGATGATCGATCCGACCATCACCGGATTCTTGAGGAAGCCGCGAAGGAACTGCCATTGCGGGCTCGGGCTACGGCGGTCGCGGCGGCGCTGGAGTCGGCGAGAGCCTTTCAGCGTGCGCGCGGGTGAAGTCGACATGAAGGCTCCCGTAGGGCAAAGAACGGCCGGAGCGTTGGCAAAAGCGCCGCCGCTTGGCAAGTTTCCCAACGTTACTGTCGCGCTCCCGCCCAAATTCTCTCTACGAACCGCACCAATTGCGCGACGAAGATGTTCCAGACCTGTGACGGTGCCTAGGGCTTTCCGCCCTCCTTGGGACGAAGCATGCCCGGAAGGACGAAGCCGATACCGCCCAGCGGGCGCGTGGCGTCGCTCTTCAGGGTTTCCTGGATACGCGAATATTCCTCGAGCATCTCGGGAGTGACCGACGCTCGGGTCTCGCCTAGCGCGACCTCGAAATCCTCCATCGTCACTTTGCCCGAGTCCAGTCCGCGTCGAAGCGCCGTCAGGCCGGCGCGGCGCACCAAGTCTTCGAGATCGGCCCCAGTGAAGCGATCGGCACGCTGCGCGATCTTGTCGAGGTCGACATCCTCGGCGAGCGGCATGTGCCGCGTATGGATGGCGAGGATCCGCCGCCGGCCGGCGGTGTCCGGCGGGCCGACGTAGATCAGCTCGTCGAAGCGGCCCGGCCGAAGAAGCGCCGGATCGATCAGCGTGGGGCGATTCGTCGCGCCGATGACGACGACGTTCTGAAGCTCCTCGAGTCCGTCCATCTCGGAGAGGATCGTATTGACCACCCGCTCAGTGACCTGCGGCTCGCCGAGACCGCCGCCGCGCATCGGAACCAGGCTATCGAGCTCGTCGATGAAAATGATGGTCGGGGCGACCTGCCGGGCTCGGTTGAACAGGCGGGCGATCTGCTGCTCGCTCTCGCCGTACCATTTGCTTAGCAGGTCCGAGGATTTGGTCGCGATGAAATTGGCTTCGCTCTCGCGCGCCGCTGCCTTGGCGAGAAGCGTTTTGCCGGTGCCGGGAGGCCCGTAAAGGAGGAACCCCTTGGCCGGCCGTATTCCGAGGCGCCGGAAAGCCTCCGGATGCTTCAGCGGAAGCTCGACGCCTTCCTTGAGCTGGTCGCGCGCCTTGTCGAGACCGCCGACGTCGTCCCAGCGGATCTGCGGGGCTTCGACCATGACCTCCCGCATCGCCGAGGGCTGAACGCGCTTAAGCGCGTTGTCGAAGTCGCGGGTCTCGACCGAGAGCGCGTCGAGGATCTCGGTCGGAATGACCTGCTCCGAGAGGTTGATCTTCGGCATGATCCTGCGAACGGCTTCGAGCGCCGCCTCGCGGGTAAGCGCGGCAAGGTCAGCGCCGACGAACCCGTAGGTGCGGCGCGCCAGCTCGTCGAGGCTGACGTCGGGCGCGAGCGGCATCCCGCGCGTGTGGATGCCGAGAATCTCGCGGCGCCCCGGCTCGTCCGGCACTCCGACGACGATCTCCCGGTCGAAGCGGCCCGGCCGGCGGAGCGCCTCGTCGAGCGCTTCCGGGCGGTTGGTGGCGGCGATGACGACGGTGTTCTGCCGCGGCTCCATTCCGTCGAGGAGGGTGAGCAGCTGGGCGACCAGACGCTTTTCAGCCTCGCCAGTGACCTGTCCCCGCTTAGGAGCGATCGAATCGATCTCATCGATGAAGATGATCGAAGGCGCCGCCTGCGCCGCCTGCTCGAAGATCTCGCGAAGCCGCCGCTCGCTCTCGCCATAGGCCGAGCCCATGATCTCCGGTCCGGCGATGTGGAAGAATTTGGCCGAACTTTCGTTCGCCACCGCCCTCGCCAGCAGCGTCTTTCCGGTCCCGGGCGGTCCGTGCAGGAGCACCCCCTTCGGCGGGTCGACTCCGAGGCGCTGGAACAGCTCCGGATGCCGGAGTGGAAGCTCGACCATCTCGCGAAGTGCGTCGATCGTGTCGCGCATGCCGCCGAGATCGTCGTAGGTGACGTCCGCGCGCCGCTCGCCATCGGCTGCGATATATTCGGGAAGCAGCTCCACGCTTGTCTTGGCGTCGATATGGACGATGCCTTTCGGCGTGGCCGAGGCGACGACCAGCCGAAGCTCCTGAAGCGCGAAGGCGGGCGCATTTAGAAGCTGACGGATGTGGTCGGGCATGTCGGCATTGATTCGCTGATGTCCGGTGGTCGCGACCGTGTCGCCTTCGACCAGCGGCCGTCCGGCGAAGGTCCGCTTCAAGGCCTCTGCCGAGCCCTGGAGGCGAACGTTCGGCTGCGCGGGAGCGAAAATGACTTTCGTCGCCGGTTTGGACTCAGCCTTGCGGACTTCGACGAAATCACCCGAGCCCACGCCCGCGTTGGCGCGCTGAAGGCCGTCGAGGCGGATGATGTCGATATTCTCGTCTTCGCCATATGGTCGGATCGCGCGGGCCGCAGTCGAGCGCTTGCCGACGATTTCGATAACGTCGCCTTCGGTCAGCCCGAGGTCGTCCATCAGCTTGTCGGCGAGCCGGGCGAAGCCGCGGCCGCTGTCGGCCGGCGGCAGGCTCGCCACCTGCACCTTGCGCGATTTCACGCGGTCGATCGTGTCAGCTTCGGGCATGTGCTCTCCTGTCCCGCCGGCTCAGTTCGGATACGCAACGGCGGCACGCCTGCGCCGGTTCAATTTCTTGATCAATATTTGATTGCTCCGGCGATTTTGCGAACCACCGATCGCGGCGCGAAGCGGGTGCTCGTGGCGGTCACCTTGTTCATCCATCCGGGGACGACCACGGCGCGGTTTGAATCGAGTCCCTTGAGACCTGCCTCGACGACCTCCGCGGCATTCATCGCGACATTGTCGAACAACCCATTTCCGTCAAAGCCCGCGACATCTCCGAACTCGGTCCGCGTCGGCCCCGGACACAGGCAGCTCACCTTCACCCCGTGTCCTTTCAGCTCCTCGTGGAGCGCCTCGCTCAGCGAAAGGACGAAGGCTTTGGTCGCGAAATAGACAGCCATCTTGGGGCCCGGCTGGAAAGCGGCGGTCGACGAGACATTGAGGATGGCGCCGGATTTGCGCTCGATCATTCGGTGCGCGACCGCGCGGCAGAGGTCCGTCAAGGTCCCGACGTTGAGATCGATCATTTGCCGCAGCCGCTCGGAGTCGAGCTCGGCGAAGTGGCCGATGAGGCCGAACCCGGCATTGTTGACGAGAACGTCGACAGTCTCGCCATGGGCTTCCAGGTCGGCCATGAGCTCGCTCGCCGAATTGGCTTTCGACAGATCGATCGCCACCGCCCGGGCATTGCCGAGCTCTTTCGCCAGCTCGTCCAGCCGCTCCTTGCGGCGGGCGACCAGGACGAGCCCGTGGCCGCGCTTCGACAGCTGGCGAGCGAACTCGACCCCGAGTCCCGCCGATGCGCCGGTGACGAGCGCGACCTTCTTCACTCGCCGGCCTTCCCCACTGTCGCCTTGACGATCTTCCCGGGCTCGCGCGGTGGCTCCCCGACGGGGAGGGCATCGACATATTCCATGCCGCTCTCAACCTCTCCCCACACCGTGTACTGGTTGTCGAGGAAGGGCGAATCCTCAGTCACGATGAAGAACTGGCTGTTGGCGCTGTCCGGGTTCTGCGAGCGCGCCATCGAGGCGACTCCGCGCTTGTGCGATTCTCTCGAAAATTCCGCCTTGAGGTTCGGAAGGTCGGACCCGTGATAGCCGGTCCCGGTCGGATCGCCGCCTTGCGCCATGAAGCCCGGAATCACGCGATGGAAAACCACCCCGTCGTAGAAGCCGCTGTTGGCGAGCTCGGTGATTCGCTGGACGTGGCCCGGAGCGAGATCGGGCCGAAGCTTGATGACGACGTCGCCGCCGGTCGAGAGGTTGAGGGTAAGGCGGTCGGCGTCGGCCATTGGATGATCTCCGTATGAAAGCTTTGTCAGGCGCGCGATTTAGGGGGCCGCAGGTGGTTGCGCCAGAGCGGCCGTCACCATAGGAGGGCGAGCAGCGGGTCCAATCGAGGGAGTAAGTCGTGAGCGAGAGCGAGCACATCGCCGCCGCGCCCCCTACGGATTCCACGCCCAACTCGGTGATGGACCAAGAGACCCGGCTGCGCCCTGCGTTCGTCGAAAAGGTCCTCGATGCGGTCGAGTCCGGCGATGACGAGACCGCGCGCAAGCTGGTCGAGCCACTTCATCCCGCGGACGTAGCCGACCTGATCGAAGCTGCTGCGCGCGACGAGCGAGAAGGCCTGGTGAAGGCGCTCGCCGGGATCGTCGACGCCGACGTGCTCGCCGAGATGAACGACTGGGTGCGCGAGGACCTGCTCGACGAGATGGAGCCGCAGCAGGTCGCGGACATCGCCGGTCAGCTCGAGACGGACGACGCAGTCGCTCTCATCGAAGATCTCGACGAGGATGAGCAGCAGGCCGTTCTCGAACGGATGGAGCCCGACGACCGAGCAGCGGTCGAGGAAGCGCTCAGCTATCCGGAGGAATCCGCCGGCCGACTGATGCAGCGCGACCTCTGCGCTGTGCCGGAGCATTGGAAGGTTGGGCAGGTCATCGATTATCTCCGCTCGACGGCCGACCTGCCGACGGATTTCTGGGAAGTGTTCGTCGTCAGCCCCGACCATCATCCAGTCGGCACCTGCAAGCTCTCGACGATCCTGAGGACCCCGCGGACGACTGCAGTCGGCGACATCATGGCGCGCGAGCAGACGCTGATCCCCGTCGACATGGACCAGGAAGACGTCGCTCTTCGGTTTCAGAAATACGCGCTCGTCTCAGCGGCCGTAGTCGACGATTCCGGCCGGCTCGTGGGCATGATCACCGTCGACGACATCGTGCACATCATCTCGGAGGAAGCTGGCGAGGACGTGCTGCTGCTGTCCGGCGCGGGTGAAGGCGACATCAACGAGCCGATTGCGCTCACCGTCCGCCGTC
>DASQYQ010000389.1:0-3681 GCA_035639115.1 Sphingomicrobium sp.
ACGAAGGCGATCGCCGAAAAGAGCAGTCCCTCCTGGAGCGTCACGGGGTGTAAGCCTTGGGCAGGTCAGTCCGCTGAAGGTTCCGATAGCGCTCGAGCAGGCGCTTCTGGTGATCCTCGAGCGGCTGCTTCACGCCGTCTATAAAGACTTGCTCGGCACCGCTGGTGACTTCTAGCGGGTCGCCCGACCAGATTACGATGTCGGCATGCTCGCCGGCGGAAAGACGTCCGATCTGGCCATCCAGACCGATCGCTTCGGCTGGGCGCGACGTGATCATCGCCAGCGCCTCGCCCCAGCTGACGCCGGTCGCTCCCGGCACCTTCTGGAGAGCAACGAGATTCCCCGCATATTCGCGCTCGTAATAGGGCTTGTGCGCATCCTCGTCGTCGATGGTCCCGATGGACACCTTCACGCCAGCGGCGCGCATCCGGCCAACGTTCGACTGGGTCGCCGCAATCTCCTCGAAGCTCGCTGGAAGGTCATTGAGCGCCGACGCGACCACCGGAATGCCGGATTTCGCAAGTCGGTCGGCAACTAGCCACCCCTCACTCGCGCCGACGATCACGAGCTTCAGCGCCGGGAACTCGCGCTTGAGGTCGAGCACATTGAGGATGTCGCTCGCGCGCTCGACGTGGACGAACAGAGGCTGGTGGCCCTGGAGCACCGGTACGAGCGCGGCGGCATCGAAGCGAGTCAGGAGAACATCCTGGCTGCGCTCGGCCGAGCGGCCGTAAACCCGCGACTCGTTCGGGTTCATCATCGGACGTTGGCGCTCGTCGGGCTCATTGCCAGCGGTCGAGCGCACCGGCCCTGCGTAGCGGCTGAGTTCCGTCGCTTCGCGAAGCGCATTATGGAACAGCACGTAAGCCGAGGGACGCGAGCCGCCCGCATCCCCAGCGCCAGTCTCGCCGAGCTCGACGAACTGGAACGCCCGCGCCTTCATGACCGAGTCCATGTGCGCCGCGGTGTCGATCACAGCCCCCTGCCCCGCGAAGATGTTGTGCGCGGTTCGCGGCGCGACGATCGCTCGAGTTACCCCTTCGGCGCGATTCACGGCGACAGGCTGGTAATTGGGGTTGATTGCCGGCGTGATGTCGAGCGCGGCGTTGAACGGGCTCTTGTCGGCGCTTTCGTCGTTCGCCCCGTCCGCGCCGCCGCTCACGTCGGTGAGACCGAGCCGGGAAAAGCCTGCGACGAGGCCCGGCGTCACCCATTTGCCCGTCGCATCGATCACCTGTGTGTCCGCGGGCAGCTTCATCCGGATGTCGCCGGCAGCGACGATGCGTCCGTCCCGAACGACGACCATGCCGTTGGGGATCGGCTGCGACCCGTCACCCAGCGCGACCGTTCCGCCAACGATGGCGAAGGTCTGCGCGCCTGCTGGGCCCGCGGCGGCAAGTAGAAGCGCGGCGATACGGCCGATCATTTGACGTCTCCCTCGCCCGGCTGGCCGAGCTCGAAGTCGCTGACCGGCCGCTCCCTCGGATTGTTGGCGTCGTACATCTCGGCACCGTCAATCCACACCCGCTCCGGGCGCGAATAGCTACTGAACGGATCGCCGTTCCAAAGGACGACGTCGGCCATCTTGCCCGGCTCCAGAGTGCCGGTTTTGTCGAGGATTCCGAGTGCTTTAGCCGGATTGCGCGTTAGCCATTCCCACGCGACTGCCTCGGATAGGTTGGGGATGCCCGCACGCTGCCCCGCGGCCATCGCCTTGGCCGCAGCCTGATTCAATCGCTGAATTCCGTTCGGATCGTCCGAGTGCACCATCGCGCACGCGCCGGCATTGTGGACCAGCGCGATATTCTCGGGAATCGCGTCATAGGCTTCCATCTTGAAGCCGTACCAGTCTGCCCACATCACTGCGCAAATGTCGTTCTCGCGAAGCAAATCGGCGATCTTGTAGGCCTCCACGGCGTGGTGGAACGCCGTGATGTGGTAGCCGAACTCCTTCGACATATCGATCATGTTGGCCATTTCGTCGGCGCGATAGCAGTGGTTCTGGACCAGGATCTTGCCCTCAAGGACGCCCTTCAGCGTATCCATTGAGGCGTCACGGTCCGGCATCTTCCCGCCGTGGGCGTAATAATCATCCCACTTCCTCTTGTAGGCGACCGCTTCCATCCAGGTTTCGCGCGCCAAGGCGATGTTGCCCATGCGCGTCTGCGGCATCTTGCCCTTGGAGCCGTAGACGCGCTTCGGATTCTCGCCGCAGGCCATCTTCAGGCCGTAGGGAGCGCCGGGAAACTTCATCTCCTGGGCAGTCCGGCCAGGCACGTTCTTCAGTACGACAGAGCGACCGCCGAAGAGGTTCGCCGATCCCGGGAGAATCTGCAGCGTCGTCACGCCACCATTAACCAGCGCCCGGCTGAAGCCCGGGTCCTGCGGCCACACGCTATGCTCCGCCCAGACGTCCGGGTGGACCGGATCGGTCGCCTCGTTGCCGTCGGAGTTCGCGTCCACTCCAGGCGAAGGATAGTCGCCGAGGTGGCTGTGGATATCGATGATGCCCGGAGTCACGAACTTGCCTGTGCCGTCGATCTCCAGCGCTCCCGCGGGCGAGGCGAGCTCGGGCCCGCCAACCGCTCGGATCGCGCCGTCTGCGAAGACGACGGTACCGTTGTTGATCTGCTGCCCGTCGCCAGTGAACACGGTGGCGTGCCGAATCACCGTGAGCACGCCCGGGTAGCGGACGTAGGTCGAGGGATAGGGATCCTCGTTGATGCGGATGGCCGGCGCCGGCGGCGGAGTCGTCGCACAGGCGGAAAGGAGCGCCGCGGCAACACTAACGATCGCCAGACCGCGCATCCTACTTCACTCCGTGCATGAGTTTCCTGAGCCAGGGCGAGATCGCGAGCAGGATCACGCCTGCAACCATCGTCATCTCGCCTCCGACGAGGAAGGTATGCGCATAGCTTTCGAGCGCGAGCTGCGGATTGGTCACCTGGCCACCGACTGTCTGCACGGAGGCCGCCTGCGCCGCAGCCCCCGCCAGATATTCGCCAATCGAAATCGACAGGAACCACACGCCCATCATCATCCCGACCACGCGCGCGATCGACAGCTTCGTGATCATGCTGAGGCCGACTGGCGAAATGCAGAGCTCGGCGATCGAATGAAGGAAATAGGTCAGCACGAGCCACCACAGCGCGACCCGAGCGTCAGCGCCTGCTGTCGTCTTGCTCCAGGCGAGAACCACAAAGCCGAGTCCCACCAGGAGCAAGGCGATGCCGAACTTCACCTGGATCGAGGGTTCCCATCCCCGCTTCGCCAGCCAAAGCCAAAGCCAGCTCAGGATCGGCGCGAAGATGACGATGGTGATGGGGTTGAAGTTCTGCGTTTGCGGCGCGGAAATGAAGAATCCGAACAGGTGAAGGGTCGTGTTGCTGTCTGCGAACAAGGTCAGCGACGAGGCGGCCTGCTCGAACAGAGTCCAGAAGGTGACGTTGAAGATGACCAGGATGATCGCTGCGAGCATCATCTGGAACTCGACCTTCGTTCCCACCTTCCACGACCATATCGGGATGCCGATCACCGCAGCGAGGAAGGTGATGAAAAGGACTTTCCCGAGGAATGGCGTGGCTAGGATATACCCCCACAGGCCGCTTCCCGCCGCCGCTTCGGGCGTGTTCATCACGTTGCGGAAGATGAGCCAGAAGATCGGAACGGAAAGAAGCGACA
>DASQYQ010000390.1:0-4109 GCA_035639115.1 Sphingomicrobium sp.
CGACTACACCGACCTAGTCGAGCCGCTGAGCCTCGACGAAGCCTATCTGGACGTCACCGAGGACCGCCACGGGCTCGGCAGCGCCCGGGCGATCGCCGCGGACATCCGCCGCCGGATCCGCGAAGAGTGCGACCTGACGGCATCGGCCGGCGTCAGCTACTGCAAGTTCATCGCCAAGCTCGCTTCCGACCATAGAAAGCCCGACGGACTGTGCGTGATCACTCCCGAGCGAGGGCCCGAGTTCGTCGCCTCGCTTCCGGTAGCGCGCTTCCACGGGGTCGGCCCGGTCACTGCACGCAAGATGGAGCGGCTCGGAATCCACACCGGCGCCGACCTGCGCCAATGGAGCCTGCCTGCGCTCCAGGCGAATTTCGGAAGCTCGGCCGAATGGTATTGGCGGATTTGCCGCGGGATCGACGATCGCGAAGTGAGGCCCGACCGGCCGTACAAGTCGGTCAGCGCCGAGCGAACTTTCGACGAGGACCTGCGCGACCCCGACCGTCTGTCGTCGGAGCTGGGCCGGATCGCAGGCTATGCGTGGCAGCGCGTCGAGCGAGCTGAGGTTATCGGCCGAACGGTGACTCTGAAGGTCAAATTTGCGGATTTTTCGATCTGCACGCGTTCGAGAAGCTTCGCCGGGCCGGTGCCGGACTTCGAGGCGTTCACGGCGGCGGGTCAGTCGCTTTTGGGGTCGCTGCATCCCTTATCCAAAGGTATAAGGCTGCTCGGTCTCGGCCTACATAACTTGACCGAAGTCAACGACCCAGGTCCATCTCAGCTCGGACTCGCAATTTGAGCTGAGTTCTGATATAAAATTGTCACACGGGGCCGCGGGCGATTCAGCTGCGGCCTTAAATTCATAGGGAAGCCACAGGAACTGGCTGGGGAGCCACGACCATCGGTCGCATTGGGGGGCGGCACTTCGGTGTCGGGCTCATCCGCCGCATTTGGAAAGGCAAGCAATGGCTACAAAGGCGCTTAGCTTCGACGTCGGTGATTATGTCGTGTACCCCAAGCATGGCGTTGGTCGCGTCGTTGAGCTTCAAAGCACCGAAATCGCCGGCACTCGTCTGGAGCTATACGTGCTCCGGTTCGAGAAGGAGAAGATGACTCTCCGCGTTCCGGTCAACAAGGCTGACTCGGTCGGAATGCGCAAGCTGTCGTCGGACAAGACGATGAAGGACGCGCTCGACACGCTCAAGGGCAAGCCGAAGGTCAAGCGCACCATGTGGTCGCGCCGCGCTCAGGAATATGAAGCGAAGATCAACTCGGGCGACCTCACGTCGATCGCGGAAGTGACCCGCGACCTGTTTCGCCCGGACGATGCGCCGGAGCAGAGCTATTCGGAGCGGCAGATTTTCGAAGCGGCATCGTCGCGCCTTGCGCGCGAGCTTGCCGCCATGGAGCAGACCGACGAGAAGTCCGCGCTGGCGAAGATCCTCGAGATCCTGAACAAGGCCGCGCTGATCCATCACAAGAACAAAGAAGACGCTTAAGCAGCGCTCATCGAGAGAACATTTCAAAGGGCGCCCCTCACCGGGCGCCCTTCTTTTTTGTGCATTGCCGACTCGCCGATGATTGCGTATTAGTGTAGTAATACACTGGTGAGGAGGCTGACATGTCCAGGTCGCTTGCGATGGAGATCCTCTCCGCGATTGCCTCGTCGGCGCGCAACCATCGACACCGCGAGGAAGACGGACCGGAGGTCGAGCATGAGTTCGAGGTCGGCGAGTTCCAGATCCTCGAGGTAGCCGGGCCGTTCGATGTCGAAATCCAGACCGGCGAAGCCGCGAGCGTCCGCGCCTCGGGACCGGAATGGGCTCTCGACAATTTGCGAGTCGAGCACGAGGGCGACCGCCTGATCGTCGGCTGCGACGGCGATTGCGACGGCGATGTCACGGTCGCGATCACGGTCCGGAAATTGCGGTCCCTGAGAAGCGCCGGATCGGGCGACGTGTCGCTCGATGCCGCCTCAGGCGAGAGCTTCGACTGCGCGAACAGCGGTTCCGGCGACCTTTCGATCGAATCAATCGAGGCCGACAATGTCAGACTGTCGGGCGCGGGGTCGGGCGCCGTTAGCATCGACGAGATCCGAAGCAGCGACTTCGAAGCAACGATGATGGGATCCGGAGACTTGGCCTTGGATGCAGTCGAAAGCTCGGGTTTCCGCCTCGTCATGAACGGCTCCGGCGACACTCGGATCGGCGAATATTGCGGCGATCGGGTCGACGTTCGCCTGACAGGCTCGGGCGACTTGGCAGTCGACACGCTCGAAGCGCAGTCGGTCGATCTCTCGGTTTTTGGCTCGGGCGACATCTTGATATCCGGCGGCAGCGCCGCAGCCGCGACCGTCGAAATTGCAGGATCGGGCGACATCGGCGCCGAAGCGCTCGAGCTCGAAGAGGCGACCATCTCCATCTACGGTTCCGGCGACATGTCGACTCACGTGAACCGAAGAGCCCAAATCACTACCATGGGATCGGGCGACGTGTCCGTCGTCGGCGGAGCCAAATGCACTATCAGCGGCGGCGGCTCGGGAGAGGTTCACTGCTCCTGACGGCCCAGCTTGCGGACGCGCCCTTTTGGCATATTGTCGAGCTAATACAGCGGGAGGATTTTCATGCGTAAGTTCATTGCGACGGCAGCGATCGTCGCTGCTTCGGCGTCGACCGGAGCGTGCGGGCGGATGCACCAGGAGAATGCGGGACCGACGGTTTCCCGCAACTACCAGGTCGGCAACTTCCACGAGATCGAAGTCGCCGGTCCCTATGACGTGAACGTCCGCACTGGCTCCAACGTCGCTGTGTCGGCTGAGGGACCGCAGAAGATCCTCGACCACGCAGTCGTCGAGGTCGAAGGCGACAAGCTGGTGATCCGCTCCGAGAACCATGTCAGCCTGTTCAGCTGGGGCTTCGGCTCTCACGGAAAGACCGTCTTCACGGTGACTGTCCCGCAGCTTCGAGCAGCGACGATGGCCGGGTCCGGCGACCTCAACATCGACAAGGTCCAAGGCGATCAGTTCGAGGGCAAGATGGCGGGGTCGGGCGACCTCGGCGTCGGATCGCTCAACGTGCAATCGCTCAAGCTCGCCATGGCAGGCGCCGGCGACACCAAGATCGGCTCGGGCCAGGCGCAGAACGCCGAATATAAGATCGTCGGCTCGGGCGACATCGACGCGCCTGGCGTCAACACTCAGCAGCTGACGGTTAGCATTGCGGGTTCGGGCAACATCCGCGCCCACGCCACCGGTGCTGCGGAAGTCACCATCATGGGCTCGGGCGACGTTGAAGTCTCCGGGGGAGCCAAGTGCACGGTGACGAAGCACGGTTCCGGCGACGTTCGCTGCTCTTAAACGCGTCTTAACCATGATCGGGGAAGGTGCGTCTTCCATGCGCACCATCTTTCTTGCTGCAGCGATCTTCGCGATTGCCGCACCCGCACAGGCGGCCACTCGCAACTTCGGAATCACCGGTTTCGACAAGATCCGGGTCGATGGCCCCTACAGGGTCACACTGACGACCGGAGTTCCGCCCTTCGCTCGCGCCTCAGGCTCCGCTTCGGCGCTCGACGGCCTGACGATCGAAGTGCGCGACGATACGTTGATCGTCCATTCCAACCTCGATTCGTGGGGCGGCTATCCGGGCAAGGACGTCGGCCCCGTTGAGGTCAGCCTCGGCACGCACGAGCTCAGCGCCGCCTGGCTCAATGGTTCGGGGTCACTCTCCATCAACCACGTTCAGGGCCTAAAGTTCGGCTTGTCCGTCCAGGGCAGCGGCTCCGCCGACATCGCGCAGGCCGCCGTCGACCAGTTCGACGTCAGTATTCTCGGTACGGCGAGCGCCCGGCTGGCGGGGCAGGCGGGCAAGATCACCGCAGTGGTCAGAGGCATCTCGACGCTCGACGCTTCCGGCCTCTCGATAAAGGACGCGACCCTCGGCGCCGAAGGGGCAGCTACGATCGCGGCCGACATCAGCGGCTCGGTCAAGGTCGACGCGAGCGGCCCTGCAACGGTTCGGCTCACTGGCGGGCCGGCCTGCACGCTGCAGGTCAGCGGCTCTGCGACGGTGACGGGCTGCCGCTAGTTCAGGCTGGAGCGCGCCTCCACTCCC
>DASQYQ010000391.1:0-3395 GCA_035639115.1 Sphingomicrobium sp.
GTCCCCGGCGGCACTAAGCTGTCGATGCGTAATGCGATCCTCTTCGCTCTCTCACTATCGATCGCAGCCCCTGCCACGGCCGCGGCAGGCTCGGCGCAAAACTTCCTCGACCGCGCTGAGCGCCTGAAGTCCAAGGGGCCGCTGGCCTTCTTCGACAGCGATTATGGCCAGCTGAAGGACGAGGCTAACGTGGTGGGGAAGGAGATAGGCGACGACCGCATTGCGGCCGAGAAAGCCGGCAGGCCCATCCTCTATTGTTCGCCGTCGCCGCGCGCCGAGCTCGGAAGCTTCGAGTTCATCCATGCGCTCGAAGCCATTCCGGCGGCGGAGCTAAGCCGAATGAGCCTCAAGGACGCGATGGTCCGAGTCCTTCAGAAGAAATATCCCTGCCGCTAGCCGGCCGGAGCTTTACATCGCTCCGATTGCTACCGCCGCGACTAGGAACAGGGCGGCCGCAATGAATGCGAAGGTCAGGAGCGCCATCGTCCGCATGACCGCGCTGAAGCGGCCGAGCTCATAGCTCTCCTTGAGATGCCGGTACATGTGGAACGGAGGCACGAGGAAGAGCACTCCCGCCAGGCTGGGCAGGCCAGCAGCGATCAGCAGCCCGCCTGCAACCACCAAGAGCATCATGAAGGACAAGGAATAAGTCACGAACACTGCGTGATCATAGCTGTTGTAGCGGCGCCTGAAGGGGAACAATAGCCACATGAAAGGGACCGAGATCGGGATCAGCAGCCAGCTATATTTTGATGCGGCATCCTGGACCTTCATCGAGGTGAGATCGGGATTGTCCACCGCGTTCTGAATGAACGGCCGGATCCAGCCCGGAGTATCGTTGTCCACATGGCCTGACGAGAACACCCGCCCACTGAGGACCTGCTCGGTTTCGGCGAGGTCGGATTGCACGCGGGCGATCTTGCGATCGATGTCGGCGACATCCTTGCCCGCAGCTGCGTCGATCTGTCGCTTCGCCTGGAGCTTGCCCAGCTGCCTCTGGTCTTCGGCGACCGCGGTCTTGAGGGCGTCCGCCGGATGAGCGTTGTGCGAGGGACTGAGCGTGCCCGTGAAGTTGAGCACCGCGAACATTGCGAAGACAGTGAACAGATAGAGCGCGGCCGGCGAGATAAACCTTGCCCGCTCCCCAGCGATGTAGCGACGAGTCATTTCTCCCGGACGCCAGGCGAGCATCGGAAGAGTCCGCCAGATCTTGCCTTCGAAATTGAACAGTCCTTGGATGAAATCCTGGAAGAAAGCCCGAACGGAACGGTGGACGTGCGCCTTCTGGCCGCACGCCGAGCAATAGGGGCCGCTAAGCAGCGTCCCGCAGTTCAGGCATTTCTTCTCGTGCGTATGGCCGTCAGCCGCCTCGCCGGCCTGCGGCTCGACGGCGCGACCGAGCATAGCGCCCGTCACCGCATCGCCGATCGCATCGAAGTTGCCGACCATCCTTTTCCCCCTCCCGCATCGCCAGAATAGGAGGTGTGCGAAGCGCGTGCTAGCCGTTGCTGCTGATGGCGCGCATCGGTCTACTCGGCGGCTCGTTCAACCCCGCGCATCGCGGGCATCGCCATATTAGCTTGCAAGCGATCCAGGCGCTTGGGCTCGACGAGCTGTGGTGGCTGGTTTCGCCCGGCAATCCGCTGAAGGAAGGCGCCAGGGACATGGCTCCGTTCGGCGCGCGGTTCGCCTCGGCACGGCGGCTGGCGCGCGGTACGCCGATCCGTGTGAGCGATTTCGAGCAGCGCGAAGGGACTCGATTCACCGTCGATACGGTGAGGCGCTTGAAGCAGCGCCACCCGAAGGATCGCTTCATTTGGTTGCTCGGAAGCGACACCCTGCCAAATTTTCACTTTTGGCGCGATTGGAGGGGCTTAGCACGCGAAGTGCCGATTGCGGTGATTCGCCGTCGCGGTTATGATTCAGCTGCTCACGCGGCGCGCGCGATGGGCTGGCTGAGGCGGTTCGTCCACCCGCGCAGCCAGGCAAGCCACTGGACGGAATGGAGTGCACCGGCGATCGTCTTTCTTCGCCTGTCCCCCGATCCGACCTCTGCAACCGCCATTCGCGCGCAAGACCCCAGCTGGTATCGTCGATCCCCAACGCCCGCGCTTCGACACGGGCATTCGGCCATGCCCCTGTTCGCCAGGAGACCCCTTGACCGAACATCCCGCTGAAAACGGCGCACCGCGTGCCCCCGCGGACGTCGAGCAACTCCACAAGCTCATCCTCCAGTCGCTCGACGACGATCAGGCGCAGGAGGTCGTGTCCATCCCGCTCGCCGGCAAGTCGAACATCGCCGATCACATGGTGGTCGCGTCCGGCCGCTCGACTCGGCAGGTCGCATCGATGGCCGTTAAGCTTGCCGACAAGATAAAAGAGCGATTTGGGAGAAACGTCAGGATCGAAGGTCTCCCCGCTGCAGACTGGGTGCTGATCGACGCCGATGACGTCATCGTCCACATTTTCCGTCCCGAAGTCAGGAATTTTTACAATTTGGAACGTATGTGGGCATTTGGCGACGAAGCGACTATGAGCGCGGCGCGCGGGTGAGGGTGATGAAATTTACTGCGATTTTTCTGTCGCTTCTGGCGCTCGTGGCCACGCCCGCCGCGGCTGCTTCGTCGCCTGATCTCATTTCCGTCGAGCAACAGCTGGGCTCGATGCTGGCCGGCTCATCGGCCGACGTCGGAATCGCCGCGACTGACCTCAACACGGGTGAGAGCGTCAGCATCAAGGGTGATACGCCGTTCCCGATGGCAAGCACCGTCAAGGTCGCCATCGCCGCTCTATATCTGTCGCAGGTCGACAAGGGCCAGAAGACGCTCGACGACACGATCCACGGCCAGTCCGTACGGATGCTGATGAATAGAATGCTGATCTACAGCGACAACCATGCTGCGGATATTCTCTTCAAGGACGTCGGCGGTCCGACCGCCGTCCATCATTTCCTCACCCAGAACGGAATTCGCGGGGTCCATGTCGACCGCACCATCGCTCAGCTGCTCGCCGCCAAGCGCGACCTCTGGGACACTCGGGATTCGAGCACTCCTAAAGGGATGATCGATCTCCTGAAGAGCATCTACAAAGCCCAGCTGATTTCGCCCGAAAGCCGCGATTATCTGCTCGGCGTCATGGCCAAGTGCCACACCGGCAAGAACCGCATGAAGTGGCTTCTTCCGGCCGGAACGCCCGTGGAGCATAAGACGGGCACCCTCGATGGGCTTGCCGATGACGTCGGCTTCATCACGATGCCGGACGGTCACCGAATCGCAGTCGCGATCTTCGCTCGGGGCGGATCCAACAGGCCTCAAGCCATCGCCCAGGCAGCAAGGGCGATCTACGACGGCTTCAAGAATCTGTTCAGCTGGCCATTCCGACCGGCGCTCACCACC
>DASQYQ010000392.1:0-7679 GCA_035639115.1 Sphingomicrobium sp.
TTCTCGCCGAGCTTGTCCCATCGCTGGCGTCTCTGCTCCACTTCGATCAGTCCTACCGTAATCTGTGTCGGGCGAAGCGATTTGATCGCCACGGGTGAAAGAAGTGGATCCCGGTTGTCGGCCAAGTGACTACTCCTTGAGATTCGATCCTGTTGCGCGACTGACCGCATCGTCGACGCTGAAGGTTGACGACGCCGCGAGGTCGGAAAGTCCACCGCGATCGAGGACCGCCCTGACGCGGTCGTGCACCCGAGCAAGGATCAGCAAACGGTTCTGCGCGCTCATCGCCTGACGGAATTCCGCAATTGCCTCCAATGTGCTGCTGTCGACGTCGTCGGTCTCCTCGAGGCTGAGGACGATCGCTCGAGCGCCGTCGTCTCTCGCTCGCTGCCCTACGTTTGCAAGCACGGACTCGGCATTTCCGAAGAACAGGGGGCCATTCGGACGAATGACCAGCAATCCCGGAATGTGAGAAGCATCGGGGTGCGTCGATCGATCGACGAAGTCGTGTGGGCCAATCCGCCCAAGGATGCTGATCTGCGGATTAGCGAAGCGTCTCAGAAGGCTCAGAACCGACAGAGCGACCGCCAGCAGCAAGCCGTTCACGATGCCGAGCAGTAAGACGCCGATCGCTGCCACTGCCGCAATCCATTGATCCCTGCCGAGCCTGAACAGGGAATAGATCGGCTTCGGCGACAAAGCATGCGCGAGCGCCGAGATGACGATCGCCGCGAGCACCGGCTTTGGAATGAGCGCAATCCAGCTTGAGGCGGTGAAAGCGAGCACGGCAACTGCAACGGCGATGACCATCGCGCCCATTCGGCCGGCGGTGCCCGCCTGGGCATTCGCGTTGCTGATCGAAAAGCCGGCACCCACCGGAAGGCCGCGCAGCAGTGCTGACATGACGTTCGCAAGTCCGAGGGCTGCGATTTCACGTTCGGCCGAAACCGAGTCTCCTCGCTCCGCCGCGAGTGTGCGGATGGTGGCCCAGCTTTCCGCCAAAACGACCAAGGCGATCGGAAAGGCGAGCTGCGCCAGCCTTTCCCAGTCCTTCAGTGCCATCGCCGGCAAATTTGGAATGGCAAGCTGAAGAGAGAGCGGGCCGGCAGTTGCAATGCCGAAGTGTCCTGCTGGAGCGAATCGCATCAGGGCCACAGCGGCGATGGTGAGAAGTAGCCCCCCGGCAACGAACTTAAGACGACGCGAAAGCAAGAGGAAAACCAAGCCCGCGCCGCCGAGTAGGACGCTGGGCCAATGGACGTCGCGAAGGTGAGAGATGAGCGATCCGAGAATCTCAAGCGGCGCATTATCGCCGACGGCAACTCCGAGCAGGATCGGCAGCTGGCGAATGGCGATCGTGATCGCCAGTCCGAACCCGAACCCCTGAAGGACTGCTCGAGAGATGAAACTCGTCAGCGCTGAAAGCCGTAGAGCCGCACCGACGAGGAAGAACAGGCCAACAAGCAAGGTCAGTGCCAGCGCACAATCGGCCCGGGACACATTGGGGATCGCGGCGCTCGTGATTCCGGCTGCGAGCAATGCGGCCGCTCCGCTCGTCGCGCTGACGACCGCAAGCCGGCTTCGTCCAACGATGGCATAGGCCAATGGACCGACGATTGCGGCCGTGACGCCGAGCGATGGCGGCAATCCTGCGATCGACGAGTAGGCGATCGCCTCTGGCAACATCAGGCCCGTGAGCGAAACGCCGCCAATCAAGTCGGCGGAAATCGGACGTCGCGAGGCGAACGCTTCCATCGGCATTGAACGAATTGGTTGCGCTCCATCTTGTCAATAGCCGGCAAGGAGCGACGATCGTGCCACCTCATGGATTGGCCAGCGCCCGAGCGCTCCACCCTTCGCAGAATGTCGGCGCCCGGAGCATCAGATGAGTGCGCGCTGCTCGCCGGATGGAGCTACGAGCGATCGGAAGTCGTAAATTCGATCGGCGGCGGCTCTGCGCCCGCTAAACTGGGCGCGGCGCGACGGTCAGATTCTGCGCCTCACTAAGGCGAGTTTGAACAGTCGCCATCGCGCCCTGCGAAGGCACCGGATCATGCGGCGCCAGCAGGGCGCCGTACTTGAGCACCGATCGTCGATTCATCGCACTACCACTGTACCGACGCCCAGTAGACGTCGAGCGCTAGCTGCCCAGTGGCCCGCACCGGTACGCGCTTGGTTCGCAACTCGTTTCATCAGTGAATCGCGTGGTTAGTCGAGTTGCGCCTGAGGGCGAACAAGGGGGTCATGGCGACAACGCCCTTGTCGGTATCCGCGGCGTGACCAAGGTGCTCGCTTATGCCGAAGGCGATTTCTGTAGTGCGCAATAGCGAATAGTGATTGTAGGGGGTCGGATCGACCAAGTGTCGCGGACCATGGTTCGTAATGACGATCGTGAGGATATGGCCGCCGCCGAAGTTTGCTTCGCTATCCGGATCTGACCCGCAGCAATATTGCGGCCCTAGATTGAAAATGCTGTTGTCCGACTCGTCGAAAGTGATGACGATCGCGGCATTGCCGGCCTCTCTCCACATCTTGGATTGAGTAATCTGCTCGACTAGCATTCCGATTTCCGCGTCGCCGCGACGCAGAAGCCCTTCGCCGCTTTTGCAGTCCGCGGGAACGTTCGGCCCGCTCAGCCCATGCATGTCGTTGCACTGGTTGGGAATGATGTGCGCGTAGCTGGGCATCGTGTCGCTAGCGAGGTCGGCAGCAAGCTGGTCGAAGCCGACAAAGTGCCGGGAAAGCTCTCCGAGCGGCTGGCGATTGATTTTGCGGAAATGCACGAAAGCATTGTGCTTGGAACCATAAAGATTGTTCAGGCGACCGCCCGAGGGATGGTCGGACGTCGGCCAAAAGGCCGCGAGCGGGTCCTCTGTTGGAAGGTCCTCCAAATAGGCCTTCCAGGTCAATCCCTTCGCAGTGAGCTGGTCGGCGAGGCTCGGGGCGGAGATTTCGTGGTCTACGTACGCCGGCTGATCCGCAAAGGGGCAGTCGGCGTTCTTATTGCCCGCGCGGCAAAAGAACGCGTCGTCATCCACGATGCCGAACGTGTCACCTGCGACGATTGCCAGATAATTGCCCGAGCTGGGGTGGACCTCGCCATAGAAGCGAGATGCAGTCCCATACTCCTCGGCGAGCCGCTGGATATTCGGCGCCCATGAAGCGTGGTGCATGAGATTGCCGTAGCTCTGGTTCTCGGCGACGATGACGAAGATATGCTCGTATCTCGGCATCGATGCATCCCGTCGAATGCGCTCGGTCTCCGCGACACTTGGGCTAGCCATCCTCCATATGCAGGCGGCAATGATCAGTAGCCCCGCAAGCGAGAACCCGAAGAATCGCAGTCGGCGATTGCCGAAAAAGGCGTGACTGAAACTCATGCGCTAAGGTCGGCGAGAAGCCCCATGTCTGCAACGCGTGGAACAGTGTCGCTAGCCGGCCCCGACCCTTCCGTGCAGGTAATAAGAGGCGGGCATACCCAAGCGTGCCGGCTATTTATGCCGCTCATCGCTTAATCTTTGGTTAGCCACGCACTGTCGCCGCGGATCGAAAGCTGGTGCCGTCGCCTGATTGGGGGACTGGCTCTTGTTCGCTGAATGCACCTTCATGCGGAGCAGGGAACAAACGCCTCGCGCACAAAGCTGGGCGCCAGAGCGACCCTGAGCGGCGAGCGTCTGCAATGGGTGGAAAGCCGATATTCGGGGCTTGGCGCGAAATTGCTGCCGCATTGCCTTCTTTTCGCCGTTCCGAAAGAGTGGCGCTGGTTGTGTAGATGCGTGGCGTGGTGGCGTTGTGGCGAATTATCAGGCGATCGTGCGTTTCCGGCCCGAGGTAAGGGATTCCATCCGAAATCGTCGCTGGGTGCATCGTGGCGACAGTATCGCCTGGATCGGCGCCATCATAAGGCTGTGCAGGAGCCACAAGGTCCCAGTCGCGCTTGGCGAGGACGTGACGTTCTTCGAGAAGGCGGAAGCGGCCGAGATGGACCGGCAGTGCGAGCTTGGGCAGCCTTCCCGGCGCAAGCGCGCCAATTCGAGAGACACTGCGAGTTCGTTCGAGCCTATCACGACAGACGGAGAGACGTGGCTGAGAGGCTTCACGCACCGCTATTCGGTCCTGGCTTTGGCAACGACATCGAGTTCGTCGACGAATTTCACTACGATTTCGACGGGACCCGAAAGCTTTGCGGGCATTACGCCAAAGGCATCGATGCGGTGCTTTGACTCTGGATCGGTCCGCAGTGTGTGGAGAGCTGCCACTCGGTAAAGGCATGCCCACCATGCTATATTATGCTCCTAAGGTGCTGGTCAGGAGGTTGCTGTGAACCACGGCATCGTCGACGTCTTCGCCTATCAGGAAGCGCTGTTGATCGAAGCGGTCTTTGGGATTGCGCTTCTTACGATGATTTGGGTCGGGTTCCGGCGGTGGCTCGAGCACAAGGAGAGAATGGGCCGGCTGATCGCCGACGCGACAGCGGAGCGCGCGGCGCAGTATGGCGCGCAAGTGGACAGTGTCGAGGCACGACTAAAAGCGGTTGAGCAGCTTGTGACCGATGCTCGCACCGACGCCGTTGAACAGATCAATGCGCCCGGCGAGGAGCCCACTGGCGCGATTTCGAAGCGAGACCAAGTCTGAGCGGCTGATAACAGGGGGGTGTGAAGTGAAGCCGAACGTCATCCTGGTGATTGCGTCGCTGCGCTGAGCCGAAGCCGTGAAAATATCGTGAGCAGGGCGGCAGCCGGCGACGAAACCGGTGGGAACCAGTCAAGATTTGGGGACTGCGCTGGAAGAGGATTGAACGGACGGCATCGACTTCTTGCGAACCAGCGCTCCAAGCGCGTTTATTGCAGTGCACCTAGTCTCCGCCAATGCGGCAAGAGCCGATCGAAGAAGATCGGAGCAAGCCGCGCGACATAGGGCTGGAGCTGCGATTCGGCGACGGGGCCGCCTCGAAATTGAAGCTGGCGTCCCAGCGCCTTCAGGCGCTGCGCAACTCCGCGCGCGAGCTCGTCCGGCCCAATCTCGCGGTCGGCCGCAAGCCACGTGTCGAGCAGCAAGAGGTCCAGCTCGCTGACGGGGGCACCGGAGCCGAGAGCGGACGCGGCAAGGTGTGTGTAACATGTTCCGGCCGCTGCGGCCCGCGCGACGGCAGCGTTGAATTGCGCGGCAGCTCCAGCCGGCCCAGCAGCTGGGTTGCCAACCGCAACCATCCTCGCGTCAAGCATGGAAAGCAGAATGGTCCGCGTGTTGAGGCGAGCAGGATTCTTCAATCGCATGAGCGCCGCGACAGGCTTGGGCCCGTCTGCGAGAGCAGCGACGATGTCGGCGACAACGGTATAGTCGATTACCAGTCCGCCAAAATTATTTCTGAAATGGACAGGAGCCCCTTCTCTTGGCGCGTTGAGCAAATAGATCGGTGCATCTTCGTCGAGGCTGTCCGGCTGCGCCGGCCGGGGCTGTCGGATGAAGATGTCTTCCCGAAACCGCTGCATCACGGCGATGTCCTGGACATCCTCGCGAAGAGAGTCGTCGGTCTGTTCCCTGATGATCGCAGCCAGTTCCGGAGGAAGAGCATTGGGCAGCAAGGCTTCGGCAGCATTGGCAGTGCCGACGTAGTTAAAGTCGATGCTGCGCAGCTTCCGCGCCACCTCGGAGTGCCACAAGGGCCTCCAACCATCCGGAAGATATTCGTGCGTCAGATAGCTTGGAGACAGCGCAGCCATTGTCTCGAGATTAGCTGTGAAATTCGGCAGTCGTTCAAACAACACCGATTTCGCGTCCCTTAGCCGCCGGAACATCGTGATTGCGCCGTCGATCGCCGCGTTCGCCTCGCGATCTTTCCCGAATTGGTGGGCGACATGCCGGAACGGGACGTAGCTAAGCCACCCCGGCGGAGTGTTGTATCCGAACGTCGCGACCGTTCCGGGCTTGCTCGCCTCCGCAACGCACTCGAACGCGGCGGCGCGAACATCGTCCGAAAGCCAGGTGAGGATGCCCTGCAGTGCGATATAGTCGAAGGTGCCGAACTCCGCTGGCCAGCTCTTCGCGAGATCGAGGAAATCCGCCCTTACGAACCTTAGGTTCGTGAGTCCGCCCGCCGATGCAAGTTCATGAGCGTGCGCGATATGCTCGGAGTCAAAATCAACACCGATGAACTCAGCTTGGGGATTGGCAGCCGCGAGAAGGCAAAGGTGGAAACCCTGACCGCAGCCTAGATCCGCATAGCGATAGGATGGCCCAGCTCGCTGCGATTGGAATCCCTGCGCACGAATGCAGAAGTCTAGCCAGTCCGGCGCCATGTTGGGGAAGTAGGCTGCCACGTAGCCTACTGACACATTGTAGCCGTGGCGCTGGCCAGCCATACGCGAAAATCTTTCCGTGAAATCCGCTGTTGGCTCTAAGGTCAGTTTGCGCCGGCGCCAAATCTCATGAACCGCACAGCTCTCATGGACTCCCATCTCGCTCGAGTGTCGGCCAGCTCGGCCCTGAGCGCTCGTCGGATTTGATCGACTGGTGATCGCTCGTGCAGGACTCGACAGCCTGCTCCGCGGCCAATGCAATCAGAACGCCAAGAACAATAATGCCGACTTAGCCAGCAAACTACCGCCACCCTTGTAGCGGCCGCGGCAAATGAAAATTCATCCAACGGCCAGGGACTGGAAGCTAGCAAACGAGCTTATGTCCGCAATGGGTGGAGGGCGGACATTGGCTGCCTTCACATCCCGTTCTGAATCGGCTGCAAGCGCAAGTTGCCGCGTAGTCTTGCGGCAATTGGCAATGCATTCATGTCGGGCAAATGCACGCACCCTCCATACATTCGGCGCGCTTCGACAAAGAGCTCCTGTTGCATGGGCTTCGGTACTGGCGCACCTAATGCCGTTGAGCGTGCAAGCAGCAATTGGGATGCCCTGAACAAGCTACTGTTGGCCGTTTGCAGCTGCGCGGCGTCGCGCCGGAGCGTCTGCATGTAGTCCGGTGACGGCTCGCCGACAGGTGGAAGCGCCTCCCGGAGTTCGGTCGCAAGGTCCCTCTCGGCCCTGTTCGACGCGGTCATGTCGGTGATGACGCGGTATGGCGACGACCATTGCACCAGTCGCTCCGGGCCCATGTGGCTGCCGACGTCGGAGGCCAGCACAGCCTTCCATGCTTCGCTGTCCCAACTTCGGAATGGAGGCAGGTAAGCGAGCGCCCATTGCCGCAGCTGATCCGGAGCGACCTTGCCGACGCCGTCGTGGATTCGGGCAAGTTGCGAATTGAGGCATGGACCGATGAGGACCCTCCCATAGGCCTGCGGGCCGTCGTCTTCCGCGAGTTCGAGCCGCATCGCATCTTCTGCGTGGCCTACCTTCTGATGCCAATGCCAATCCTCGACAGCCTGCTCAGCGCCGAGCGCAATCAGCACCCCAAGGACGATGATCCCAACCTCGCCGGCGAACTCACGCCAACCGTGCAATGGTTTTGGCAGGTGAACATGCATACCACCGCCCCCGGGGAATTACGGGGAGGGTAACAGAAGGCCCTACGTCCGCAATGGGTGGAAAGCTGACATCGAACGCCTTCGACGAAGATCGATCCGACCTTAGCGTCGAAATCGAAGTTCCAGGTAACTGTCGGTCCTGAACGTCAGCCGCAGCGGCTCCTTTGCATCCGCGATCGATTCGTCCGCCACGTCGCGGCCG
>DASQYQ010000393.1:0-3081 GCA_035639115.1 Sphingomicrobium sp.
CGGGTCGCGCAAACCCCTGCGCCAGCAGCTCTGAACCGACAACGCGATTACCGTCGCGAATGAGGCTGCCGTTCGCCTGATGCGGGAAAATCAGCTGCGCAACACCCGTGATTGCGAGCGGATAAGCCAGGCCCGTGATCAGCGTGAACAGCAGCAGTATCATGATGGACGGGCGGATCGCCGTCCTCAGTTCGGCACCGAAAGTCGAAGGTCCTTGAGGCGCCTTGGACTGCGCCGGTGCAAAAATGGTCTTGCTATCCATGTGCCAGCTTCCTTCAGGCGAGATTGAGACCGGTGACGATGAGATCGATCAGCTTGATGCCGATGAACGGCGCGATGATCCCGCCGACGCCGTAGACTGCGAGGTTGCGGCGCAGCACCTCGGCAGCGGGTGCCGGGCGATACTTCACGCCCTTGAGGGCGAGCGGCACGAGGGCCGGGATAATCAGTGCATTGAAGATGATCGCCGACAGCACTGCGCTCGTGGAGCTGTGCAGGTGCATGATGTTGAGGACACCGAGCCCCGGGTAGAGGATTACGAAGATCGCCGGGATGATCGCGAAATATTTCGCGACGTCATTGGCGACCGAGAAGGTCGTCAGCGCACCGCGCGTCATCAGCAATTGCTTCCCCAGCCCGACGACCTCGATGAGCTTGGTGGGGTCGCTGTCGAGGTCGACCATGTTACCCGCCTCTCGTGCGGCCTGAGTGCCCGTGTTCATGGTGAGGCCGACGTCCGCTTGGGCAAGCGCTGGGGCATCGTTGGTGCCGTCTCCGCACATTGCGATCAGGCGCCCGCCGGTCTGCTCGCGCCGGATCAGCGCCAGCTTATCTTCGGGGGTAGCTTCGGCGAGGAAGTCGTCGATCCCCGCTTCAGCCGCAATCGAGGCGGCGGTCAGCGGGTTGTCGCCGGTGATCATCACGGTGCGGATGCCCATCCGCCGAAGCTCGGCAAACCGCTCGCGCATGCCGGACTTCAGAATGTCCTTCAGTTGGAGAACGCCCATCAATCGCCCGTTGTAAGCGACGGCCAGGGGTGTCCCCCCGGAGCGGGCGATTTCCGCGGCGAGCGACTGCAACTCGACAACGTCGGCGCGCTTGGGATCGTCGGCGTTCGCTTTAAGCACCGAGTCGACCGCTCCCTTCTGGATCAACGCTTTGTCGGTCCGAATGCCCGAAAGCCGTGTCTGGGCAGTGAAGGGGATCACCTCCGCCTCGGACGGCATTCCAGTGTCGACCACGCCATATTTCTCGCGCGCAAGCGCGACGATCGAGCGACCTTCGGGAGTCTCGTCCGCAAGGCTCGCGAGATATGCGGCTTCGGCAAGGTCAAGCTCGCTCACGTTGCTCAGAGGTCGGAATGCCGTCGCGTGCCGATCCCCGATCGTGACCGTGCCTGTCTTGTCGAGCAGGATGACGTCGATGTCTCCGGCGGCTTCGACAGCACGGCCCGACTTGGCGAGCACGTTGAACCGAACCAGGCGATCCATTCCCGCGATGCCGATCGCCGACAGCAGAGCAGCGATTGTCGTCGGGATGAGCGTGATCAGAAGCGCGGCGAGAAGCGGCACCGGGATGTCGCCGCTCGCATATTTCGCGAAGCCCGGGATAGTCGCAACGGCGATCAGGAAGATGATCGTCAGCCCGACCAGCAGGATGGTCAGCGCGATCTCGTTCGGAGTCTTTTGCCGCTCCGCTCCTTCGACGAGCGCGATCATTCGGTCGAGGAAGCCCTGCCCCGCCTCCTGGGTGACACGCACACGTATCCAGTCGGAAATCACGCGCGTCCCAGCCGTGACTGCCGAGCGATCGCCGCCCGCCTCGCGGATGACGGGCGCGGACTCGCCGGTAATCGCAGCTTCGTTGACGGATGCGACGCCTTCGATCACCTCGCCGTCTGCGGGGATCAGGTCACCAGTCTCGACGAGGACGATTTCGCCGGCTCGAAGCTGAGCTGCGGGCACGACTTCCGTGTTCTTTCCTTTGACCAGCTTCGCGCTCAGCTGCGACTTGGTATCGCGGAGCGAAGCCGCTTGGGCCTTTCCGCGACCTTCTGCCAGCGCCTCGGCGAAGTTGCCGAAGAGAACGGTGAGCCAGAGCCAGAAGACCAGCTGAAGCTGGAAGCTCAGCGGCGCCTTCCAGGCACCAGCAAGCATCAGGACCGTCAGAAGCAGCGCGACCACCCCGGTGGTGAACATCACCGGGTTCCGGATGAGCTGCCTCGGGTCGAGCTTGACGAACGATTGGCCGATGGCCGGACCGATCAACTCGCCGCTGAAGATCGAAAGCTGTTTGCGTTCGTGCTTGGACATCTCATCCGTCCCTTAGAAAAGCTGGCCGTGGATCATGGCGAACTGGTCGGCGATGGGGCCGAGCGCGAGCGCCGGAAGGAAGGTCAGCCCGCCCATGATCAGTATGATTCCGACGAGCAGGCCGACCCAGAGGCCCCCCGTCGTCGGGAACGAGCCTGGGCCTTCGGGATGATATTTCTTCGCTGCCAGGGAACCCGCGATCGCGAGCGCCGGGATGATCATGAAGAAGCGGCCGACGAACATGGCGATGCCGAGCGTCAGCGACCAGAATGGGTTCGAAGCGGTCAGGCCGGCGAAGGCCGAGCCGTTGTTTCCAGTGCCCGAGGTGTAGGCGTAGAGCATCTCGCTAAAACCATGCGGGCCATGGTTGAGCAGGCCCTCGAGGCCGTGCGTGCTGACCGCAGCAAGCGTCGTTCCGCCGAGGATCATCAACGGCAGCACCGCGATGGCCAGCACCGCGAGCTTGACCTCGCGGCTCTCGATCTTCTTGCCGATATATTCGGGCGTCCGTCCGACCATCAGCCCGGCCACGAAGATCGAGATGATCGCGAACAGCAGGAATCCGTACAGGCCCGAGCCGACGCCGCCGATGATGATCTCGCCGAGCTCGATGTTGAACATCGGCACGAGCCCACCGATCGGCGTGAAGCTGTCGTGCATCGAGTTGACCGCTCCGCACGAAGCGTCCGTGGTGACTGTCGCAAACAATGCCGACGCGGCAGTGCCGAAGCGCACCTCCTTGCCCTCCATGTTGCCCATGATTGCGCTG
>DASQYQ010000394.1:0-6331 GCA_035639115.1 Sphingomicrobium sp.
GCCCGGCGCAGTTGCCGCGCTCTCGCTGATCGACTGGAGCAGGACCCGACGACGGTCCGGGTGGAGGTGCGGAAGCGCGGCGGCTGCGCAGAAAGCTGCGGGCAGCCACGGCCGAGATGCGGCGCCGATCAGCCGTTCGTAAAGGAAGCGGTAGGCCGCGAAGTTCGGCAGGCGGTCCTGTCCGAGGTCGAAGGCCGAAACGGTGATCAGCATGCCGATGAACGGCTCGATCATGTCGAGGCCGCTGTCGTCGGGCACCTGAAGCCGCAGATGATCAAGCTGCTTGTAAAGACGGGCCTGAGCACGGATCGAGGCCGCCTCGCCTTCGTCGCGCGCCCAGCATTCGATTGCGTCGCGACGACCATAAGCCACATCGAGCGACCGGCGGATGTAGCGCTGCGTGGCTTTCGGGAAGCTCGCAAACTCCTTCATCTCCGAGATCAGCATCGCGCCGCTTGCCGGCTGGCTGGTCCGCGTAATCATGAACCCGACTCCTTTTCCCCAGGCGGGATCATGCGGCCGATATGGTTGCGAGATACTTAACCACAGTCCCACCCCCCATTCATATTGAATCAGAGGGGAGTCACCGCGTCTAGGTTAGAAATCGACCAAGACGCTCAAAACTGTGGATTGTTGATTTAATGCAACGGCAGTGCTTTTTTGTGACGGTTGCGTAACTTACTCCGGAAATCCCGACGACGGCACCGGTTCGTCTTTCCCGCCCGGCTGAACCGCTGCCGGCGGATCGGAAGCATCCATGGATTCGTCGCTTCCGACGTCCGCCTTGAGGTTTGGATCGTCGGGATTGCGCTTCAACGCCTGCTCCAAATCGCGCTCTGGATCGGCAGAATGCACCGCCGGCGGCGGCGTGCCTTTTTTCTTCTCATTCACAGGAGCGTCTCCGTGGCGTACCATTCCCTGTCTGCAACGAGCAGCCCCGCGGAGGCGTTCCTCGGCGGGTTGTGTTTCGACCGGACGCGCCACGGCTTCTGCCAACGGGCAGGTGGCGGTGTGCAGGGAAAATGTTTTGGGACATGAAGATACTGTGTTCATGAGCCCCGCCCCTACAGTCCGAACGCGGTTCGACGACTGGTCGCTAGCCGTCAAATCCATTCTCGGTTTCTGGTTCTTCTACTTTCTCACCGTCGTCGCGCGGGCTTTCTTAGGGCACGACCCGATCACGGTAATGGAGAACCGCGCCGTGACGATCGGCGCGGGAATCATTCTTACGTTCGGCGTCTACTTGGCGATCAAACTGATCGCAGGTGGCTCGAGCCTACGCCGGCAGGCCGTCATCGCCGGCGTGGCCTCCTTCATCGCTTCGGGCGCACTTTCCTTTTCACTGTTGGCTGCCGACCGGTTCCAAGACAAGCCGCACGACGAATTCCAATATGTGTCGAAGGAAGGCTACCAGGTCACCGAAGTCGGCGCGCAGACGCAGATCGAGCTACCGAATCAGCCGCCGCTGATCGTCACCTATCCCAACGTCAGCTCGCTCTCCGCCTACGAGCAGTTCAGGATGGCAACCGACATCATGGTCAGCTGGCTGTTCTTCTTCGCTGCCTGGAGTGCATTCTACATCGCCATGCTCGCCCAGTCGGAAGCTCACGGCGCCCAGCAACGGGCCGCCGACGCCGAAGCGGCTGCGCAGACGGCGCACGTTCAGGCGCTTCGCTACCAGATAAATCCGCACTTCCTGTTCAACACGCTCAACTCGCTCTCATCCCTCGTGATGACCGGCCGAAGCGATCGCGCCGAAGCGATGCTGCTCGCGCTTTCGACCTTCTTCCGAACCAGCCTCTCCCTCGATCCGGGCGCGAACGTCACTCTGGCCGAAGAGATCGACCTTCAGCGACTCTACCTCGACATCGAGAAGGCGCGCTTCCCGGACCGCCTTCACGTCCAGATCGACGTTCCGGAGACTCTGGAGAATGCGCGGCTCCCTGCCCTGTTGCTCCAGCCGATTGTCGAGAACGCGATCAAGTACGGAGTGTCGAAGAGCCGCAAGGCAGTCATCATCAGCATAGAGGCGCGGCACCTCGACGATCATCGAATGGTCGTCGAGATCTGCAACAAGCTCAAGAATGGCGGGAAGGACGAACTCGCCGCCGCCACGCATGAAGGCACCGGCCTTGGTCTCGCCAATGTGTGCCAGCGGCTCGACGCTCGCTTTGGCAACCGGGCGAGCTGCCGCTTCGGTGCGATGGCGGGCGGTGGGTTCAAGGTTTCACTGACGATGCCGATCGACAATGGTTGAAGATAAGCCTCTCCGAGTATTGATTGCCGACGATGAGCCGCTGGCGGCTGAGCGCTTGCAGCTTCTGCTCGCGCGAGCAGAGGGAGCGCAGCTGGTGGGGACAGCCTTCGACGGCGATTCCGCGATCAACCTCACGGAGGCGCTTCACCCCGACCTCCTCCTGCTCGATATCGCGATGCCGGGTTTGGATGGAATCGGCGTTGCGCGGGCGTTGGCCGCGCAGGAGCCCTCGCCTGCCGTCGTATTCGTTACCGCCTTTGATCATTTCGCGGTCGCGGCTTTCGAGGTGGAGGCGGTCGACTACCTGATGAAGCCGGTGGATCCGAAGCGGCTTCAGCGGGCGCTCGACAGAGCCCGCGCCTACCTTAGGCAACGTACGGGCCAGCCGCAGGCCGGAAAGACCTCGCAATGGCTTGAGGAATTCTGGGCGTCGGATCTATCGGGATTGGTCCGTATCGCTGCCCAAGACGTCGACCGGGTGTCGGCGGAACGCGATTACATGCGGCTTCATGTTGGACGGCGAAGCTGGCTGATCCATCATTCGATGGCCGCGCTGGAGGAAGGCCTGAACCCGGATCTCTTCGTTCGGCTTCACCGATCCGCGATCGTCCGCAAGGACTTCATTACCGGCTTCACCCGGAACCAGTCGGGGCGCTGGATAGCGCGCCTGGCCGACTCGACCGAACAACCGGTCGGTCGGCTTTATTCGGATCGCGTCCGATCTATCGCCGGCCGCTGACAATGGAAACCGCCGCGCGTGGGGATTCACGCGGCGGTTCCATCCACTCCGCCATCAAGGCCGGCTGACGACGAGAGCCGCGGCTCCGCCAACGATGACGGTGCCGTGGCGGAACGACGCCACCGCCTCTTCGAAGGCCGGCTGCGCGCCCGCCACGGCGCCATTGCGGCACTCATTGGTCGCGGTTTGAATGGCGAGCTGACGTGAGTCTTCGAGCTGGCATACGATGCGGGCGGCGAAGACGATCCGGCGATGCAGTGAGTTCTGCCCCACATCCGACGCAAGGTTGAGGTCCGCATAAGATACGCGCATCGAATTCGTGTCATCGGCGCGGCTAAGCGTCGGGACTAGTAGAGCTGCCGCTGCCGCAAGCGCGGCGGCCGCGGGGATAGCTTTCGACATTTTGCGTCTCCTTTTTTGCGACGCGGAGCGGCTGGGGAGGGGAGAGGGACAGACCCCGCGTCGCAGGCTGTTAGTGCCTCACGCCCGTGAACAGTTCACGGCTAAGTCGATGACAGTGAAAAGATTGTCGGCAGCACGACAAAGGCCGCTGGCCGCCGGTCCAATCGACGAACGGCGGTCAGCTAATGTTCAGGTTTCCGACGCCGTTTTCGCCGACCTGTCGACGATCGCAGCGAGTGCGACGTCCATCGAAACGTTCCCGAGGGTCCGGAAAATATCGGGCACCATCTCAACCGCCACAAGCAAGGCCAGAGGGGCGATCGGGACGCCGAGCGCCAAGGCGATGGGCGCGATGGAGCTGATGTAGGTCACTTCGCCTGGAAGGCTCACGGCGCCATAGCTCATGACCGCTCCGACGGCCACCGCCGAGATCATCTGAGCGAGCGTCGGATGAATGCCGAGCCAATGCGCGATATAGAAAGGCACAGCTACGTTCATCGCCGGACCGGTCGCTCGAAACAATGCCACCGCGATCGGAAGCGAGACGTCGGCAACCTCATCTCGGATGCCCATCGCTCTTGAGGCGGTGAGCATGGCTGGAAGCGACGCGAGCGACGAACGGGTCGAAATCGCTACAGCGAACGGCGGAATCATCGCCCGAGCGAACCGGCCCGGCGCGATCCGCCCCAGGATGATAGCCAGCGGATAAGCCGCCAAGGTGACGAGGATCCCCACGATTGAAATCAGAATGATGTAGTGGGTCAGGCCCGCGAAGGCGGCTCCGCCGGCTGCCGAGCCGACCACGAGCGCCAGTGACAGAACCCCGAGCGGGGCGATTAAGAGCACCCATTCGATGACCACCAGAAGAGCGTCCCCGATGGCTTCGAAGAAGGTGACGATCGAGCGGCGGCCCGCTTCGGAAATGAAGCCAAGCGCCAACGCGAACACCACGGAGAAGACGACAAGAGGCAGGATATCGCCGTTCGCGGCCGCCGAAACGACGTTCTCCGGGATCACATTCTTGAAGAACTCCGCGACGCCCGGAAGGCTGGCAGGGGCCTTATTCTCTATCCCGGCAAGCGCCGTCTGCAGCCCTGCCGCCGTCTCACGCGACAGTGGGAATGATTCGGTGAGAAGGAGGATCGCCACGGCGCCGAACACGGCCGACAGTGTGCAGATGATGACGATCCACAAGACTGATCGGCCGGCAATTCGGCCGGCGTGAGCCGCTTCCGCACTCTTGGAGATGCCGACTACGAGCAGTGCGACGACGAGCGGAATCACCGTCATCTTGAGACCGTTGAGCCACAAGGTGCCAATGAAGCTGGCCGTGCCAATGACGCCGTCGTGTACAGCCATCGGCAGGCCGGCCGCCAGGTCCCCGGCCACCAGCCCGACAATCAGCGCGGCGAGAGCCCAATAGGCCCGAAACGCGCCCGCGCTCTTTTTCGCGCCGGGCGCGTCAGGCTCGCTGCTCAACGCGGCTTCCGGAACTCGAAGACGAACCTGTCGGTCTTCCCGCGAACCTTGGGATCAAACACGAGCAGGCTGTGATCGTCGGCCGCATTGTGGAGCACATCGCTGCTCTTCACGAACACGAAGCCGGCTCGTTTGAAGTCCGCCTTGACGACCTTCGGGTCGATCCGATGGAGCTTCTCCACCGTGGCACGGGTGTCGTCATTGGGGTTGGCGGCATGGTCGATAACGGCGATCACCCCGCCCGGCTTCATCGAGTCGTAAACCGCCTTGAGGAACGCGTTCGGGTCCATCTTGGGAATGCCGTACTTGTCGCTCTGCCAGTAGGTGTCGTGATAATTGTCGTTGAGAATGACGAAGTCCGCGTAATTTTTCGGCAAGTCCGGCTTCTCGAACGGTGAGCTGACGATCGAAACGTTCGAGTGCTTCGCCTGGAAGGAAGCGAACGATGCCTTCGTCTTGTCGCTGTAGAACTGGGTCGGCTCCCAGACGGTGTCCTGTCCCTTGGGGCCGACGACCGGGGCCATGATCTCGGCCCAGTAGGCATTGCCGCCGAACAGGTCGAGCACGTGCATCCCAGGCTTGAGACCGAGGAACTGAAGCACTTCAGTCGGCTTGCGCCCCTCATCGAGCTTGACGTTGTCGGCATTGCGGTCGGGCGAGCTCACCGCCGCCGCGATCGTCGTCGCCTTGGGCGACGGGGCAGCCTGGGCGGCGCCAATCGAAAGAACGATTGCGGAAACAACGAGGGTAAATTTGCGCATGGTCGGTCTCCCCTTCGCATGAGGTGGTGCGTTCTATTGATGCGAGGCAAGTTACGCCAGCGTCACGCAACCGTCGTTGATCGGGACCGGATTTTCGATCAATGTGGACTCACAAGCCATTTACCGGGGGGAGAGTAATGGCGACCATCGTAGCAGCGGGTACCGACCGCAAAGCGTCCGAACGCAAATTCTATTCGCGCATGGCGCTGTTCCTGGTTTTCTTGGTCCTGCTTGGTTTCGGCCCGAGCTTTTATCTGCGGGGAATCGTCCCGTCCTACCCGCGGCCGAACCCGACCTTGCCGCCAACCGTGATTCTGCACGGAATCGTGTTCACCATCTGGATGGCTCTGATCGTTGCACAAACGCAGCTCATCTCCGCGCGAAAGCACGCCATCCATATGCAGCTCGGCAAGCTCGGCATGATGTTTGCGATCCTGATGATCCCGGTCATGTATTTTACCGCCGTTTGGCAGGTTGCTCGCGCCAATCAGCCGCCGTTCACGGATCCACTCACCTGGACGATCGTGCCGCTGGCAACGATCATTCCGTTCGCAATCCTG
This sequence comes from Sphingomicrobium sp., assembly GCA_035639115.1. GTDB lineage: Bacteria > Pseudomonadota > Alphaproteobacteria > Sphingomonadales > Sphingomonadaceae > Sphingomicrobium. Next base: position 6,199 of record DASQYQ010000394.1, read on the forward strand.
ATCTGGAACGGCTGGACTCACCGACGCGACGTCCAGTTCCACAAGCGCGTGATGCTGAGCGCGGCCATCCTAGTCGTCATCGGCCCAACGATCGGAAGGCTCCCGATCGGTCCGCCGATCTTGCCGATCTTTA
>DASQYQ010000395.1:0-2703 GCA_035639115.1 Sphingomicrobium sp.
TCCCCGCCCGACTTGATCACGTCCTTGGCGCGGTCGGTGAGGCGGAGCGTGTTGTCGGGGTGGATGACCGCGATGTCGCCGGTATCGAACCAATTTTCGGCATCGACCGCGTCTTCGTCCTTCTTGAAGTAGCGGCGAACCACCGAGACGCCGCGGGTCTGGAGGTGGCCCGAGCTCTCGCCGTCGCGCGGAAGGACGTTGCCGGCATCGTCCACGACTCGAAGCTCGACTCCGAACATGGAACGGCCGGGCCTCGACTGATAGTCGACCTGCTCGTCCTCGCTCATCGATTCCCAGTTCGACGGCGGCGCTCCGACGGTGCCTATCGGCGACATTTCAGTCATGCCCCAGAGATGTCGGACGCGGATCCCGTGCCTGCGCTTCCAGCGGATGGTCGCCGGCGGGGCCGAGGATCCGCCAACCAGGATCGTATGCAGCTTTCCGAGCGAAGCACCGGTGTCTTCAACATAATCGATCATGTTGAGCCACACGGTCGGAACGCCGGCCGAGTGAGTGACTCCCTCTTCATTGAAGAGCCGGCAGATGCGCTCAGGACTGTTGTCCGCACAGACGACCAGCTTCAGACCGGTGATCGCCGCCGCATAAGGAAGGCACCAGCTGTTGGCGTGAAACATCGGAACGGCCGGCAGCATCACCGAGCAGGCCGAGAGATCGAAGATGTCCGGAACGATGATCGACATCGCGTGGAGCACGGTCGAGCGATGCTCGTACAGCACGCCCTTCGGATGGCCGGTCGTCCCGCTGGTGTAGCAGAGGCCGCACGGCTCGCGCTCGTCGCCTTCATACCAAAGGTAATCGCCGTGCTCGGCCGCGATCCAGTCGTCGAACTCGTCGTCGAAGCGGACCCACTGGTCTACCGCCGGGAGCTCCGGCTTCAGCCGATCGACCGTCGCCTGGAACGCCGCGTCGTAAAGTATGACGCGATCTTCGGCGTGACTGATGATGTAGGTTAGCTGGTCGTCGAACAGCCGCGGATTGAGCGTGTGGAGGACTCCCCCCATGCCGACGACGCCGAACCAAGCGGCGAGATGGCGGTCGTGGTTCATGGCCAGCGTGGCCACCCGGTCGCCGGGCCGCACTCCGAGCCGTTCCAGCGCCTGCGCCATTCGTCGCGCGACCCCGGCGAGTTCCTTCCAGTTGGTCCGGATCGTCGTGCCGTCAGCCCGAGCGGCGACGATCTCCCTTTCGCCATGCTCGCGTTCGGCATGATCCAACAACCGCATGATCCGGAGCGGCCAGTCCTGCATTGCGCCGAGTGACATCGAACGCCTCCCCCGAAGAGGAGTGCATCATGCCGCAAAAATGCCGGGCGGGAAACGCTAGAAGGGAAGCTTGAACCCGGGCGGTAGCGGCAGCGTGCCCTGCATCTTCTGCATCTCCTCTGCAGCCGCTGCGTCGGCTTTGGCGCGCGCATCGTTGATGGCCGCCGCGATTAGGTCCTCGACCATCGTCTTCTCGGATGGCGCGAGGAGCGTCTCGTCGATGTCGACAGCGAGGATACGGCCCTTGGCTGTCGCGCGTATCTTGACCATCCCACCGCCCGCAGCGCCCTCGACCTCGATCTTGTCGAGATTGTCCTGCGCCTTCTGCAGCTCGGCCTGGGCGTTTTGGGCCATTTTCATGATTTCGTCGAAGTCAGGCATATCAGGCATTTCAATTGCCTCTCACGGAATAGGATTCGAGCTCGGCGTCGGGGAACGCGTCCATGACGGCGCGGACATTGGGATCGGCAAGCACGTCGGAGCGAACGCGTTCCTCGGCCATTTTCTCCTGATCGAGCAGCGACGGCTCGCCCGAATCGTCTGAAAGCGAGACTTGCCACGTCGCTCCGGTCGCGGTCTTTAGCGCCACCGCAAGGTCGCGCGGCCAGTCACCGCCGAGAGGGCGCGAGGGCTTCAGGACCAACTCCGGCGGGGCGTAGCGGACGAGGCCGACTTGGTCGTGAAGCTGGACGGCAAGCTGGTGCCTTCCGGACTGTTCGAGCCTGGCGATGAGGGCGCGGAAATCAGAAGGGATCTGCGCCGTGGCTCCGTTGCCCTTTGCAGAAGGCGCCGCCGCCGGGCTTGCAACGGCACCTTCGCCGCTCAGTTTCTGCATGAGCGCGGCGGGATCTGGCAGTTCTGCGGCATGGATCAGCCTGAGGAGCGCCATTTCGGCGGCTTCGCGAGGATCGGGGGCTGCATCGACGTCATGGAGCCCCTTGAGGAGCATCTGCCACAGTCGATGGATCGTTCCCCAGCCAAGCTGCTGCGCCATCGCTTCGGCATTTTCGCGTTCCTCGGCCGACTGGAGCGTGCCAGCGCTGGCCCCTGCCTTGGCGCGAGTTACCGAGTGGAGGCTTTCCATCAGTCCGCGGAGCAATTGTGTCGGATCGATCCCGAGGTCGTGCGCTTCGTCGAGAGCAGCGAGAGCGCCGGTCGCGTCGCCCGACAGCACCAGCTTGAGAAGCCGACGGATGCGCCCGCGATCGGCCAGGCCCAGCATGTCGCGAACCTGCTCCGAAGTCACGGCGCCCGCGCCGTGGGCGATCGCCTGGTCGAGAATCGAAAGCCCGTCGCGGGCGGATCCTTCGGCGGCGCTGGCGATCATCGCGAGGGCGTCCGGCTCGACCTCGACGCCTTCTGCCTTCGACACCTCGGCGAAATGTGCGGCAAGCTTTTCGGCTGGAATGCGACGCAGGTC
>DASQYQ010000396.1:0-4534 GCA_035639115.1 Sphingomicrobium sp.
GGACCTTACCGACAATGTGAACGCGATGGCCGAGAACCTGACCGGCCAGGTCAGAAACATCGCCGAAGTGACGACGGCAGTGGCGCTCGGCGACCTGTCGAAGAAGATCACCGTCGACGTGAAGGGGGAAATCCTCGAGCTGAAGAACACCATCAACGTGATGGTCGACCAGCTCAACGCCTTCGCCGGCGAGGTCACCCGCGTTGCGCGCGAGGTCGGCACCGAAGGAAAGCTCGGCGGCCAGGCGCAGGTTCGGGGAGTCGCGGGTACGTGGAAGGACCTCACCGACAACGTCAACCTAATGGCCGCGAACCTGACGGGTCAGGTGCGCAACATCGCCGACGTGACCACGGCGGTGGCAAAGGGCGACTTGTCGAAGAAGATCACGGTGGACGTGAAGGGCGAGATTCTAGCGCTCAAGAACACGATCGACACCATGGTCGACCAGCTCAACGCATTCGCGTCCGAGGTGACTCGCGTTGCGCGCGAGGTCGGTACCGAAGGAAAGCTCGGCGGCCAGGCGCAGGTGCCGGGCGTCGGCGGCACCTGGAAGGACCTCACCGACAATGTGAACGTCATGGCGACGAACCTCACCAACCAGGTGCGCGGAATCGCCGAGGTCGTGACCGCGGTGGCGCAGGGCAATTTGAAGCGGAAGCTGACCGTTGACGCCAAGGGCGAGATCGCCGCGCTCGCAGACACGATCAACTTCATGATCGATACGCTTTCGACCTTCGGAGACCAGGTGACGAACATGGCTCGCGAGGTCGGCATCGAGGGCAAGCTCGGCGGCCAGGCGAGGGTTCCAGGTGCTGCCGGACTGTGGCGCGACCTCACCGACAACGTGAACCAGCTCGCGGCGAACCTGACCAACCAGGTGCGGTCCATCGCCGAGGTGGCGATTGCAGTGACCAAGGGCGACCTCACTCGCTCGATCGCGGTCGAAGCGTCGGGCGAGATCGCCGCGCTCAAGGACACGATCAACGAGATGATCCTCAACCTCAAGGAGCAGACGCTCAAGAACGCGGAGCAGGACTGGCTCAAGACCAACCTCGCGCGCTTCAGCCGAATGCTTCAGGGCGAACGCGACCTCGCGACGGTCTCGAACCTCATCATGTCGGAGCTCGCGCCGCTGGTGAACGCTCAGTACGGCGTCTTCTACGTCACCAAGCGGGAGGAAGACGAAACCAAGCTCGAGCTCGTGGCGAGCTATGGCGCCGAGGGGCCAGACGAGCTGAAGCAGGAGTTCAGGCTTCGCGAGGGCCTGATCGGCCAGGCCGCGGCGGACCGCCGGCCCATCCTTCTGAGGGACGTCCCGCCGGACTTCATCCGAGTGGGCTCTGGGCTCGGCCATTCAAGCCCCGCGAACGTCAACATCCTTCCGGCCTTGTTCGAGGATGAAGTGAAGGCGGTGATCGAGCTCGCTTCGTTCAACGACTTCAACGAAACCCACCAGAACTTCCTCGACCAGCTGATGGAATCAGTCGGTATCGTTCTGAACACGATCGCCGCGACCATGCGGACGGAAGGACTTCTCAAGCAGTCGCAGCTCCTGACCCAGGAGTTGCAGGCCCGGCAGACCGAGCTGACCCGCAAGCAGGAGGAGCTCCACGCAACCAACGAGGAGCTCCAGGAGAAGGCGCAGCTGCTCGAGAACGAGAAGAAGCAGGTCGAAGCGAAGAACCTCGAAATCGAAATGGCCCGCCGGGCGCTCGAGGAGAAAGCCGAGCAGCTCGCTCTGACCTCGAAGTACAAGTCGGAGTTCCTGGCCAACATGAGCCACGAGCTTCGGACGCCGCTCAACTCGTTGCTGATCCTGTCGAAGCTCTTGGCCGACAATGCGCAAGGCAACCTCAACGACAAGCAGGTCGATTTCGCGAGGACGATCAATTCGGCAGGGTCGGACCTACTCAACCTGATCAACGACATCCTCGACCTGTCGAAGATCGAATCCGGAACCGTGTCGATCGAGATCGGCGAGATGCCGGTGGCGAACCTCAAGCAGCATATGGAACGGACCTTCCGCCAGCTCGCGGCCGACAAGGCGCTGGATTTCAACGTCAAATTCGATCCGAAGCTTCCGCAGACGATCCGCACCGACGAGAAAAGGCTCCAGCAGATCGTTCTCAATCTGCTCTCGAACGCCTTCAAGTTCACCGCTCGGGGAAGCGTCACCTTCGGAGTGCGCTCCGCCGACAGGGGCTGGAGCGCGAACCACCCGGCGCTTCGAGGGGCGACTCGGGCGATCGAGATTTCGGTCACCGACACCGGCATCGGCATTCCCGAGGAGAAGCAGAGGCTTATCTTCGAGCCCTTCCACCAGGCGGACGGAACGACGAGCCGGAAGTTCGGAGGAACCGGCCTCGGCCTGTCGATCAGCCGCGAGATTGCTCGACTGCTCGGGGGCGAGCTGCAGGTGCGCTCGAGGCCGGGCGAGGGTTCGACCTTCACGCTCTACATACCGCTCGAGGCCGAGACCTCGGCGATTGTCGAAGGCTCCGCAATTCATCTGGAAAACAGCGGGGCCGTCGTTCCGACGGCGCTTCCGACGGGATTCGACGTCGAGGATGATCGCGACGACCTCGGCAAGGACCCGTTCGTTCTCATCGTCGAGGACGACCCGACCTTCGCCGCGATCCTGCTGGACGCGGCGCACGATGCCGGCTTGAAAGGCGTCGTCTCCACTGCCGGCGCCGGGACGCTTGCAATGGCCCGGAAGCTTCGGCCGAGCGCGATTTCACTCGATCTGGGTCTCTCCGACATCGACGGCTTCGTGCTCCTCGACCTGCTCAAGCACGACCCCGAGACGATGCAGGTTCCGATCCACGTCGTTTCGGGTGCCGGGCGAAGCAAGGCGGCGGCGCAGATGGGCGCCTTCGGAGTGACCGAGAAGCCGGCAGAGCGCCACGAGCTCGTCCGGGTCTTCGAGCGCTTGCGGGAGGAGGCTGAAAAGAAGCCGCGCAAGCCACGGAAGCCCGCGAAAGCGCCCGAAATGCGGCGCGTGCCGGAGCTTGCAGGAGCGAAGGTGGTCATCGTCGACGACGACATTCGCAACATCTTCTCGCTCACGAGCGTTCTTGAGAGCCATGACGTGGAGGTTCTCCACGCAGAGCGCGGGAAGGACGGAATCCTGATTCTCGAACAGACGCCCGACGTCGATGTCGCGCTGATCGACATCATGATGCCGGAAATGGACGGTTACGAGACGATGCAGCAGATCCGTCGTCGACCGGGCCTTGCCGGACTGCCGCTCATCGCGGTCACTGCGAAGGCGATGAAGGGCGACCGCCAGAAGTGCCTCGACGCTGGTGCTTCGGACTATATCGCCAAGCCGGTGGACATCGAACTCCTGCTCGCTCTTCTGCGCGTGTGGGTGGCGCGCTCGCGCGAGGAGGCAGGGGTCCCCGCGACGGCTGCAATGATACCTGCGGAATAAGGCATGAACCGGCCCGTAGGAGAGATTCCGGTCGAGGCGCGCTCCGGACAAGGGTCCGCGGCGGAGGAGCGGCCGCGCGTGCTCCTCGTCGACGACGACGAGCGGAACCTGCTCGCAATGGCGACGGTGCTCGAGGATCTCGGCGAAGTCGTCCCGGCGCGGTCCGGCGAAGAAGCGCTCCGAGCGCTCCTGAAGGACGACTTCGCGGTCATCCTGCTCGACGTCTACATGCCGGGGATGGACGGTTACGAAACCGCCCAGATCATCCGCAGCCGAGGTCAGACGAAGGGCATCCCGATCGTCTTCCTGTCAGCGGTCAACAAGGAAGCGGAGCACCTGCTGCGCGGCTATTCGATGGGCGCGGTCGACTATGTCTTCAAACCGGTCGATCCGGTCGTGCTTCGTTCGAAAGTGGCGGTGTTCGTCGACCTGTTTGCAAAGACGAGGGAGATCGAGCGCAAGGCGAAACAGGAGCAGGAGCTTCTGGACGAAGCGCTTCGAGCCAATGCCGAGCGGCTTCGCGCCGAGCAGGAACTGCGCCGGGCCGAGCAACGGCAGGCGGCGATCATCCAGTCGCTGCCGATGGTCCTCTATCTCGAGCCCTACGATTCGAAGCGCCGGATACCAGACTATATCACCGGCGACATCGCCGCGATCACTGGGATTGCGTACGAGGAGCTGCAGAGCAATCCCGCGATGTGGCTCGAGCGCCTCCACGCCGAAGACCGCCCGCGGCTGGAGGAGGCGCTGAACGCGCGCAGCGAGACCGGCAAGATGTCGATCGAGTATCGATGGCAGTGCGCCGACGGGAACTATAAATGTTTCCTGGACCAGGCCGTGCTCCTTCGCGACGTCGATGGTCGGCCGCTCGAATTCGCGGGAACCATCACTGACGTCACCGATCAGCGCTCGCTCGAAAGCCAGCTCATCCAGGCCCAGAAAATGGACGCGATCGGTAAGCTGACCGGCGGAATCGCGCACGACTTCAACAATCTTCTGGCAGCCGTGATCGGCGGCCTTGGGCTGCTCGACAAGCGCGCCGAGCTGAACGACGACCAGCGCAAGATCCTCGACATGACGAGGCGCGCGGCCGACCAG
>DASQYQ010000397.1:0-4762 GCA_035639115.1 Sphingomicrobium sp.
AAGGCCGAAAACCTCCCGCGCTTGCCAGCGCCTGAACGCAAAAGAGCCGCCTCCGGCACGAGGCGGCTCTTCGCGTCTTAAGGGCCGGTTGAGATTTTTGTGACCCGGTTGAGTCCGGTGTACCGTCGTCCCGGAAAGCGCTTCAGCGCTTATCCGGGACCCTAACCCGAACTTCCAGCTCGATTTTCGGCTAAGCAATTAAGAATGCGCAGGAAAGGGCGTTTCCGGCCGATTATTGTAGGCATGTAAACTGCGTGTTTTCTATTGCGGTTTGGCGCAAATCATGACATGCGCATTTCATGTACGTGACAAAGGTTCCCAACCGCTCCTCCCCGCCTGCCGTTTTGCTTCGCGAGAGCTATCGCGACGGCGGCAAGGTGAGGACCCGCACGCTGGCCAATCTCACGGATTGGCCCGACGCCAAGGTGGAGGCGCTTCGCCGGGTGCTGAAAGGCGAGACGGCCATTGCCTCTGCGGACTCGCTCCGGATCGAGCGCTCGCTGCCGCACGGACACGTGGCGGCCGTGCTGGGCATGGCCCGGAAGCTTAAGCTCGATAAACTGCTGCCGCGGTCGCGGCTGGGCAAGCTGGCGCTGGCGATGATCGTGGCGCGCGTGATCGAGCCCGCCGCCAAGCTGGCGACGGCCCGCCAGTTGAGCGAAGCGACCGCGGCTCATTCGCTGGGGGCGGCGCTTAAGCTGGGAGCCGTCGATGAGGACGAACTCTACGCCGCGCTCGACCTCCTTGGCGAAGCGCAGCCCAAGATCGAGACGGCGCTGGCCAGGCGCCATTTGCGCGATGGCTGCCTTGTTCTTTACGACCTGACATCGAGCTATCTTGAGGGCCGTCACTGCGAGCTGGGGCGGTTCGGCTATAGCCGGGACGGCAAGCGGGACAAGCTGCAGATCGTCTTCGGGTTGCTCTGCGCCGCCGATGGCTGCCCCATTGCGGTGGAGGTGTTCGACGGCGACGCCGGCGATCCGTCAACCTTGGCCGCGCAGGTCGCGAAGCTGAAGGAGCGCTTCGGCTTGTCCCGCGTGCTGCTCGTGGGCGACCGCGGCATGATCACCGAAGCAAGGATCAGGGACGACCTCGCGCCCGCAGGCCTTGACTGGCTGACGGCGCTAAGAGCGCCCGCGATCCAGGCTCTCGCGGCGGACAATGGACCCTTGCAGCTCTCCTTGTTCGACGACCGCGACATGGCGGAGATCGCCTCGCCCGACTATCCCGGCGAGCGGCTGATCGTCTGCCGCAACAAGGCCCTGGCGTCCGAACGAGCCCGCAAACGCGAGGAGCTGCTTGCCGCCACAGAGGCGGATCTGGCCCGGATCGAGGCCAGCGTAAAGCGTAAGCGCGCGCCATTGCAGGGCGCGGACAAGATTGGCTTGAAGGCTGGCGCCGTCCTTTGCAAGCGCAACATGGCCAAGCACTTCAAGCTGGCCATCACCGATACGGCCTTCTCTTTCGAGAGAAACGAAGCTTCGATCCAAAAGGAGGCGGCGCTTGACGGCTTTTATGTGCTGAGGACCAATGCCCCCGCTGACATGCTCGATACGGCCGCCGTCGTCTCCGCCTATAAAAGCCTGGCCGAAGTCGAGCGCGCCTTCCGCTCCATGAAAACCGTCGATCTCGAAGTCCGCCCCATCCACCACCGTCTGGCCCAGCGTGTGCGCGCTCATGTGTTTTTGTGCATGCTCGCCTATTACCTGGTCTGGCATATGCGCAAAGCGCTGGCGCCGCTGCTCTTCCACGATCACGACAAGGAAAACGCCCAAAAGGGCCGCTCCTCGCCCGTGGCTCCCGCCAAGGTCTCCGCCGCAGCCAAAGCCAAGGCCGCCTCGCGCAAAACGGCCGATGGCCGCCCCGCGCACAGCTTCCGCACCCTGTTGCAGGACCTTGCAACCCTGACCCGCAATACCGTGCGCCTCGGCGATGCTCCGCTCGCCCATATGCTTGCAAGCGCAACCCCCATTCAGCAGGAGGTCTTCAATAAACTGGAGGTTCCGCTCACCCTGTAGGCAGAGCCGATAAGCCATTCATCCATCTTCTCACGATGGATCAATGGCTTATGCATTCGCCGGCTCGGAAGTTCGGATTAGTCCTACTGAGTTTCCATTCGCGTTTGCGCACCCGGATGGATGAAACGGGTGTAGGCTGTTGCGCGGTTGGCAGCGAGGTCGGTTGTGCCTTGGTGTGAGCGAACCCGTTACTGAGTTTGACCGGAGGCCCTTCGAGCACCCCGTATTGGCGCCACGGCTCGTGTCTGCCTCGATTGGCGGGCTGCTTGCCCGGAGCACGTCAGATAGAGTTCAACCAGCAAGGGCTTCACGCTGGCCGCGCCTTTCGTAAGGTGCGCAAATGCAGACGTTACACAAGCGGTGCGCGGGTCTCGACGTGCACAAGAAGGAAGTGGTGGCCTGTCTTCGGCTCGTCGCACGCAGCAAGGCAAGCCACGAGGTGCGGCGGTTCCCGACGACGACATGGGGACTGGTCGAGTTGGCCGAGTGGCTGGAGGAAGCCAAGTGCAGCCACGTCGCGATGGAGGCGACGGGCGTCTACTGGAAGCCGGTCTGGCATATGCTGGAGGGCCACTTCGCCCTGATCCTGGCGAATGCGGCCCACATCAAGGGTGTGCCCGGCCGCAAAAGCGACACGAACGACGCGACCTGGATCGCGGACTTGCTGGCGCATGGTTTGATCCGGGCGAGTTTCGTGCCGCCGCGGCCGATCCAGGAGCTGCGGGACCTAACGCGGACGCGCAAGCAACTCACCCGTGAGATCGTGCAGCACACACAGCGTATCCAGGCTGTTCTGGAAGAAGCGAACGTCAAGCTTTCGTCGGCGATCACCGACGTTCTCGGCCAATCCGGACGGCGCATTTTGAAGGCCATGATTGCGGGCGAAACGGATCCGGACAAGCTGGCGTCACTCGGGAGCCCGCGTCTTGCTTCTGCGCGTTCCGAGCTTTCGGCCGCTTTGCACGGCCGCGTGCGCGATCATCATTGCTTCCTCATCGGCCAGCACCTCAAGACCATCGAACAACTGGAACAGACGATCTCGGACTTCGACGCGCGGATCGAGGCCGCGCTCGCGCCCTTTCGCGATGCCATCGAACGACTGAAGGAGGTTCCAGGCTTGAGCGAGACATCGGCCCAGATCCTGTTGGCTGAGATCGGCACAGACATGAGCCAGTTCCCGACTGCCGGCCACCTCTTGTCATGGGCTGGCCTCGTGCCGCGCCTCGACGAGAGCGCGGGCAAGCGTCGCTCGACCCGTGTGAAGAAGGGCGCGCCTTGGCTAAAACCCGTACTCGTGCAATGCGCCTGGGCCGCCTCGCGCAAGAAGAACAGCTATTTCCAGGCCCAGTTCCTGCGCCTCAAATGCCGCAGCGGCCCAAAGAAGGCCGCGATTGCCGTCGCCGCCTCGATCCTCACCACGGCCTATCACATGCTGGCCGACGGCGCCTTCTACCACGACCTCGGCAACGATCACTTCGCTCGTCGCGACCCCGCCCGCGTCGCCCAGAAACTCGCCGACCGTATCCGGAATCTCGGCTACCAAGTCGACATCAAGGTCGCCGCGTGAAACAATCAGGGCAAGATCAGTTTCTAGATAGGCTGGCGCGCACGCAGAAGAACAATCGCGCCAGCCGGCGCATGCTGGGGATCGCGCACGCGCTGGGCGGGATGAGCGTCAGCGCGGCGGCGCGGGCAGCGGGCATGGAGCGGCAGGCGCTGGGCGACGCCATCAAGCGCTATAACGCCGAAGGGCTGGACGGCCTGTTCGACCGGGCCAAGCCGGGGCGCCCGCGCAAGCTCGATGCGGCGCAAGAGGAAGAGTTACGCAAGCTTTTGATCGCAGGCCCCGATCCCGACAGAGATGGCCTCTCGGCCTACACGCTGGAGGACTTGGCTGAGATTGCTTGGAGCCGGTGGAAGGTCAAGTATCATCCCTGGTCCATGTCCGTGGCCATCAAACGGCTCGGTTTCTCACGGCAAAAGGCGCGCCCCCATCACCCTGAGAAAGACGAAGCCGCGCAAGAGGCCTTTAAAGGGGGCTCTCAAAACGCCTGAAAGAGGTTGCCGAGGCCCATCCGGGCAAGAAAATCCGCCTATTTTTTCAGGATGAGGCGCGTATTGGCCAAAAGGGGCGCGTCTGCCACCGCTGGTTCACCAAAGGCAAGCGCCCGCCTGGCCGGAGCGATCAGCGCTACACCTTCGCCTATCTCTATGGCGCGGTGGAGCCGGGCACGGACAACGCCTTCGCGCTGATCCTGCCCGAGGTTTCGGCCAACGCAATGCAGGTTTATCTCGACAAGTTTGCCGAAATGATCGGCCCGGATGAGCATGGCCTTCTGGTCCTTGACCAGGCCGGCTGGCACGGGGCAAAGACGCTGCGCGTCCCCGCCAGCATGACCCTCGAACCTTTGCCGCCGCGTTCGCCCGAGTTGAACCCCGCCGAGCGGGTTTGGCTGTTTTTGAAAGAGAAGTTTCTCTCGCACCGCCTGCTCGGCGATTACGATGCCATCCTCGATGCCGCGGCTGCTGCCTGGAACAGGATGCTCGATGAAACGGGGCGCCTTACATCCCTGTGCTCCTACCCCTGGATTATGAACTGCGTCAGTTCATAATTGGGACGGTATTAGTCAAGCGCCGCATCGCCATGCGCAAGAGGCGATCCTTCGAGACGACCCGTTTGCCGTCACCATCTCATACGGAATCCGCTTGATTACTTCGCCGAGCACTCATCCCGGAAACGCCGC
>DASQYQ010000398.1:0-13735 GCA_035639115.1 Sphingomicrobium sp.
ATGACCGATCCGCTCACCAATATAAGAGAAGCAGCGCTCGAGCTGCCTGAGACCGAGGAGCGCCTGTCACACGGGCAGCCGACCTTTTTCGTCGCAGGCAAGCAGTTCGCGCAATTCCGGCGCAACCACCACGGCGACGAAAAGACGGTCGTCTGCGTGCGGACCAGCGGCCTCGACGAGCAGGCGATGCTGCTTGAGGCGAATCCTGAAACCTATTCGAAGCCCGCCTATCTCCCGAGCTGGATATCGATCAACGTTGCCGGCGACGGTGTCGACTGGGACCATGTCGCCGATCGAATTGCCGAAAGCTGGGAGCTTGCGGCGCCTCGACGCTTGCTCGAGGCGGGGGGACGATGAGCGACACGGAGCGAGAGCGCCAACACCGCCGCTGGATCACCTTCGGTGAGTTGATTGCGCTCGCCGCGCTGATCGTTTCCGCTGTGGGCGTTTGGATCAGCTGGAAAAGTAGCGGCACCGACGAAAAGCCGACTCGGATCGTCGAACAGCATCAATCCATCCCCCTCAACTTGCGTGGCAAAAGAGAAGGTGATGGCGAAAGGCTGGAGATCAGCCCGGTCGAACCAACTCACGCGCTTGAGTCGCTCGCGATCACGATCCCCGGCGCGGCTTCGCCGATTGAGGTTGGAAGCGACGGCGTCCTCGATTCGAGCGACGTGGCATCGGCGCTCAAAGGCCACGACAACGAGCCGAAGGATCGTGCGCTCAGCGTCAGCGCTCGGATCGCCGCACATTATGTCGAAGCGGGCAAGGAGAAGACTGCCTCCGGCACTTACAGGTTGCGTTACATGTGGAAGGGCGGCGGCCTTTTCGGTGGTCGATCGCTTCACTTTCTGAGCCTTAGCCGCTGACTCTGGACAGCTGCGTCGCAATATGCGGCATTAGCAGCCGTGGATTGGGAAGCGGTCAGCTGGGCGGCCATTTTCGCCATCGACGCAGCGACTGCTGCGAGAGCGCTGTTGCGGCCGCACCGGGAGCCTGCGTCACGGCTCGCCTGGATCATCGCGATCTTCGCCCTGCCCATCGCCGGAGTGATCCTCTACCTTCTGCTCGGCGAAGCTCGCATCAGCGGTCCGCGCAGGGAACGCGGCCGAGAAATCAATGCCCGTCTTCCGCGGCCGTCTGGAAATTACGATTGTCCCCACGAGAAGGTCGGCGGCGCTCATTGGGCTGCCTTCGCCCTCGCTCGCACCGTCAATCACCTCGATCCGACATGCGACAACAGCGCCCGCCTCGCCCCCGATAGCAATGCCGCGATCGATGAGATGGTCGCGGACGTGGATGCCGCCCGCGAGACCGTTCACGGCTGCTTCTACATCTGGCTTGCCGACAACAACGGATTGAAGATGAAGGACGCCTTCATCAGGGCGGCGCAGCGCGGCGTTCGAGTCCGGCTCCTTGCGGACGCGCTTGGATCGCGACGGCTGATCAGGTCGGACCATTGGCGCGAGATGCGCGAGGGCGGTTGCGAAGTCCGCGTCGCGCTCCCCGTCGGAAACCCGCTGTGGACCGCGATCCGAGGTCGAGTGGACCTCCGTAATCACCGCAAGTCGCTGGTGGTCGACAACCGAATCGCATGGTGCGGCAGTCAGAATGCCGCCGATCCCGAGTTCCGGATCAAGCCCAAATACGCGCCGTGGGTCGACATCATGAGCAGATGGGAGGGCGCGGTCGCGCAGCAGTGCCAGTATCTGTTCGTGTCGGACTGGATCGCGGAAGGCGGCGACGAGATCGGCGACTTGCTGACCGCGCCGACGCCGGCTGGCCACGGCTCAGTCGTCGCGCAGGTCCTCGGTACCGGGCCAACGGCCGAATTCGACGCAATGCCGGCCTGCTTTTCGGAGTTGATCCACTCGGCCCGCGACGAGCTCGTGATCACTACGCCCTACTTCATCCCCGACGAGCAGCTGCTGTTCGCGCTCACCTCCGCCGCACGGCGCTGCGTGCGCACAATCATCCTCTTCCCGAAGCGCAACGACAGCCGGATCGTCGCGGCCGCCAGCCGGAGCTATTACAAGGACCTGATTGACGCCGGAGTCGAGATTTATGAATTCCGCCCCGGCCTGCTGCACGCGAAGACGATGGTCGTCGACTGCACCGTCGGCCTGATCGGAAGCGCGAACCTCGACCGCCGCAGCTTCGAGCTCAACTTCGAGAACAATATCCTGTTCGACGACCCGGCTTTTGCAATGGTCGTTCGCGACCGGCAGGACGAGTATCTCGCGCAATGCGATCGAGTGACGAGCGAGGATGTCGCAAGCTGCGGCATCATCCTTCGGCTGTGGCAGAACCTCCTGGCGACGCTCAGCCCGATGCTTTGAGGCTCAGCCTACGATCTCTTCCGGCTTGAAGAAGAAGTCGATTTCGTTCTTGGCATTCTCGTCGCTGTCCGAGCCGTGGACAGAGTTCGCCTCGATCGATTCGGCATAGGCCTTGCGGATCGTGCCCTCGGCCGCTTCCGCGGGATTGGTCGCGCCCATGACGTCTCGATTGCGCTTCACTGCATCCTCGCCCTCGAGCACCTGAACCACGACCGGACCTGACGTCATGAAGGTGCAGAGGTCGTTGTAGAACGGACGCTCCTTGTGAACGGCGTAAAAGCCCTCAGCCTGGTCCCGGGTCATGTGGATGCGCTTCGAGGCGACGACTCGAAGGCCGGCTTCCTCCAGCATCTTGGTGACTGCGCCGGTGAGGTTGCGGCGGGTGGCGTCGGGCTTGATGATCGAAAAGGTGCGCGTCACGGCCATAACCGGGCGGTCTCCTATATTTGGGTTGGTTGGAATTTGCTGGGCCGCCTAGCGGTGCGGCAGCCGCGCGGCAAGCCTCAGGCCTTCTTGACCCACTTGCCGCCTTCCTGGGCCCAGTAGCGCCGCTCCACATCTTCCCTGCCCGCCAACAGCTTCCAGGCGAGCCGCGCGTCCTCCAATGTCCCATTGTCAAACAGGAAGAAGCTGCGATCGTACGACAGCGCCGCGTCTCGCCAGATCCCGTCGGCAATCAGAATGTTGCGGGCGAGATTGGGCGCGTCGGGACTGGTCGAAAGCAGGATCGGTTGACGTGCGTCCTCCGCACCTCCAGCGACCGCGTGAGGAAGGAAGCCGGCGGCGCCTTGGTCCCACAGCATCCTGTCGAGGCGAGCGAGGTGATTCGCGTCCTCGGCGACAATCAACAGCCGACCGTCGGCAGCGAGCACCTTTTCGGCCAAGCTGGCGATAATCTGCTCAGGCGCCGTGCCTGCGAGCTGGTAGAAGTCGACCTGCACGGCGGTCGCAGCTCAGGCTTCCAAGACGTCCTCGACATATTGGTCGAGCAAGCGGACGCCATAACCCGTCGCGCCCTTGTCGTAGGTCGAGCTCGCCTTGTCGGACCACGCCTTGCCGGCCATGTCGATGTGCGCCCAGCGCGTGCCGTTCTCGATGAAGCGCTGGATGAACTGGGCGGCCGTGATCGAGCCTCCCTCGCGCGGACCGACGTTCTTCATGTCGGCGATCGGCGAATCGATCAGCCTGTCGAAGGGCTCAGCCAGCGGCATCCGCCACAGCTTGTCGCCGGATTCGTTGGCTGCCTTCAGCAGCTCGGACGCGAGCTCGTCATTGTTCGAGAACAGACCCGCCCATTCATGGCCAAGGCTGATCAGGATCGCGCCGGTCAGCGTGGCGAGATCAATGACGGTCTTAGGGCTGTAATTGCGCTGCACATAAGCAACCGCGTCGGCCAGAACGAGCCGGCCTTCCGCGTCCGTGTTGATCACCTCGACGGTCTGGCCGGACATGGTTGTGACGACGTCACCCGGACGCTGCGCATTGCCGCCGGGCATGTTTTCGACGAGCCCGCAGATTCCGACGACGTTGGCCTTCGCCTTGCGGAGCGCGAGAGCCTTGAGCGCACCGGCAACCGCGCCGGCCCCGCCCATGTCCCACTTCATCGCCTCCATACCCGCAGCCGGCTTGATCGAGATTCCGCCGGTGTCGAACGTCACGCCCTTGCCGACGAATGCCGTCGGCGCACCGTCGCCGCCGCCGTTCCACTTAAGGATGAGCAGGCGGGCCTCCCGCGTCGACCCTTGGGCAACGCCGAGCAGAGCGCCCATTCCGAGCTTTTCCATCTGCGCACGGTCGAGGACTTCGATCTCGACGCCCGAACTCTTCAGGGAGCCGCGGACGCGTTCGACGAAGCTTTCGGGATAGATGATGTTGGCTGGTTCGGTGACGAGCTCGCGGGTGAGCGACACGCCCTCCGCGACCGGTGCCCAGCGACTGTCGTAGCGCTGCTGCGCGCCGTCGCCGCCAGCGACGACGACGACTTGTTCAAGCGTCGGCTTTTGATTGTCCTTGAGCTTCGTTCGGTAGCGATCGTGCCGCCACGACCGGAGCGCAGCCGCAAGTCCGACCCGTGCTGCGGCGTCGGCATCGTAGCCGAGGCCGGTCAGATCGATGACGACCCGCTTCTCGCCCGAAGTCAGCAGACGGGCAGTGGCAGTGCCACCAAGTTGTTCTGCAGCCTTGTCGGGATTGGTTCCGGCACCGACGCCGATGATCAACGCTCGGCGGGAGGTGCCCCCGTCATCTACGAACTGCTCGGAAACGCCCGAGGCTTCGCCGTCGAAGCGCTGACGGTCGAGAGCCGCCCCAACCGCTTGCTGGGCCGTTCCGAGCGAGCCAAGGCTCTTGCGATCCTTGCCGGCGACCGGCAGGACCAGAGCGAAATCTCCCGTAGGCCGACTAGCGGCAAAGCGAATTTCCATTTGCACTATTCCCTGGAGGCGAACGTTTCGCGCTGCCTTTAGGATGCAAGTTAAACCTTGGCAAAGGAGCGCCCACAAGCTGCTCTGGGCGATTGTCGTCCCGGAGGAGAGGTGCGATAGGCGCTCGTCAAGGCACATCATTTCGAGTGGGCGGACGAGACAGCGTTGGCGGCGAGATTTGTCTGGTGGTCAGCGCTTCCGATGCTGATGGCGGTACCCGCAGGGGCTGCGGCGCAGACGGCGCCCGCGGCGCCGGCGGCCGCTTTGCCGACACCTGCTGCTAGTCCACAGGACCAGATCGTCGAGTTCAGCGCTGAATCCGTCACTTATGACAGCAACGCCGATGTGGTGACCGCCACAGGCGCAGTGCGAATGGACCGGGAGGGGAATTACCTCGCCGCGGACGAAGTGATCTGGAACCGCAAGACCGGCCAGGTCTACGCCAAGGGCAATGTAGTCCTGCTGACCCCGCAGGGCGACAAGCTGGTCGGCGACACCGTGCAGCTTACCGACACGCTGAAGGACGGCACCGTCAACGATCTGATGGTGGTGATGGAGAATGGAGCCAGAATCGCGGCGACCCGCGGAACGCGCACGGGCAACGTCACGACCCTAGAAAATGCAATCTACTCCCCCTGCCCAGTCACCACAGCGAGCGGGTGCCCGAAGCGACCGAGCTGGGCGATCACCGCGGCCAAAGTGATCGACGACCGGGACCATGATCAGGTGCGCTTCATCGGCGGGCGATTGCAGCTGTTCGGGATCACGCTCCCCCTCCTGCCGATCTTCAAAGTCAGCACGGGCACTGAGGGAGCGACCGGTTGGCTCGCCCCGGACTTCAGCATTTCGAGCAAGAAGGGCTTCGAGATCGCCGAGCCCTATCACTGGCAGATCGGTCCCAACCGCGACTTCACCCTGACGCCGCACCTCTACACCGGAGTCTGGCCGGCCATCGAGGCCAAGTACCGGCAGCTCGACAAATGGGGCGCCTTCCAGCTCGGCGGCTTCCTCACCTACGGAACGATCGAGAGCGTGAATCCCGACGTCACCTCCACGAAGAAGGGTTTTCGCGCTTATTTCGAAGCCAACGGCAAAGCCCAGCTCGATCCGTACTGGAGCATCACGACCTCGCTCCGGGTCGCTTCGGACAAGACGGTAACCCGCCGCTACGACATCACGAACGACGACCGCTTGCGGAACGTCATCAATGTGGAGCGCATCGACGCCGATTCGTACATCACGATCGCCGGCTGGGCGTTCGAAGGCCTCCAGGAGCAAGACCATCAGAAGCAGATCCCGATTGCGCTTCCGGCGATCGACGCTCGCTTCAGAATGGAAGACATTCTCGGCGGCACCCTGCAGCTGCAGGGCAACAGCCTGTCCATCATCCGGATCGAAGGACAGGATACACAGCGCGCCTTCGCGGCGGCCGAATGGGACCTCAGGCGAATCACCCCGTGGGGCCAGCAGATCACGCTGACTGCCTATGGTCGTGGGGACATTTATCACACCGACGACGCCGCGAGCACGGTCGTTCCGATCTACAGCGGCACGGACGGTTGGCATGCCCGCGCGATCGGTGCTTTGGCGGCGGACGTACAATGGCCCTTCATCGGGCCACTTCTCGGTGGCGTGCAGCGCCTGGTGCCGCGCGTCCAACTTGTGCTGACTCCGCGAACCCAGAACCTCGACATCCCCAACGAGGATGCGCGCTCGATCGATCTTGAGGACAGCAACCTTTTCGCCCTCAACCGCTTCGCCGGCTATGATCGATGGGAAGACGCCTCGCGCGTCACCTACGGCGTGGACTGGTTCCTCGAACGGCCCAATCTCTCGATCGAAAGCACGATCGGCCAAAGCTACCGACTGATTAACCGCGCGGAAATCTTCCCTGAGGGAACTGGCCTTACCGATCGTCTTTCCGATATCGTGGGAAGGACCAGCATCCGGTACGGCCGCCTTCTCGAACTCACGCATCGTTACCGGATCGACAAGGACAATTTCGCAATCCGCCGGAACGAGGTCGACCTGACCGTCGGCACGACGCAGACCTACGCCCAGATCGGCTATCTCAAATTGAATCGCGACGTAGACCCCAGCATCGAAGACCTGCGCGACGTGGAAGAGCTCCGCGTCGCAGGCCGAATCCTGCTAACCCGCTATTGGTCGATCTTCGGGGCAGCGGTCGTGGACCTCACCGACGCCAGCGAGGATCCGTTGTCGACCGCCGATGGATGGCAGCCTGTGCGCGATCGCCTTGGAATCCAATATGAGGACGATTGCCTGCAGATTGGACTTACCTGGAAGCGTGACTATGAGCGCATCGGCACCTTCCGCGCCGGGAACAGCATTGGAGTTCACTTGGCATTGAAGGGTATTGGCCGCTAAGGCTGCGTTCAGCGGGCTTGAATAAACGACCATCGTCGCAGCAGGCTGCAAATCAAGGGAATTTTGAAAATCGTGGCACGAGCTTTCCGACTGAATTCCACGCGCGTGATCAGCGCCAGCGCAGCCATACTCCTTGGAGTCGCAAGCGCAGCGGCGGCGCAGCAGGGCGACGACCAGCAGCAGCCGATCAACAGCAGCCAGTCGCTCCACCTCCCTGAAAATCCGGAGGTCTTCGGTTCGGCCATGCCGTCGGTCATCAAGGCGACGGCGCTCGTCAACGGCGATGTCATCACCCAGACCGATGTCGACGAGCGCCTCGCGCTCCTCGCCATTGCGAACGGCAACGAGATTCCGGCGGACCAGGTCGACGCCCTTCGCCAGCAGGTGCTCCGGAACCTCATCGACGAGACGCTTGAGATCCAGGCTGCGAAGGACGACAAGATCGAGATCAAGCCATCTGAGATCGACCGCACCGTCGCGCGCGTCGCCGCTGGCGTGAAGCAGACCCCGGACCAGCTGAAGGACTATCTTCAGCAGCACGGGTCATCGATCGCTTCAATGCGCCGTCAGATCCAAGGTGAGATCGCCTGGAGCCGGTTGCAGCACGACAAGATCGAAAGCGGCGTGAGCGTCGGCGACGACGAAGTGAATGCGATCCTCAATCGCATGAAAGCGTCGAAGGGCACAGAGGAGTATCGAGTCGGCGAAATCTTCCTCTCTTCCACGCCCTACACCCAGGAGCAGACGCTACAGAACGCGAGCAAGATTCTCGATCAGCTCAAGAACGGCGCTTCGTTCGCCGGCTATGCTCGCCAATATTCTGAAGCGTCGACGGCGGCAGTCGGCGGCGACCTTGGTTGGGTTCGCCCCGAGCAGCTCCCAGCGCCGCTGGCCGCTGTGCTCCGCGACATGGGCCCCGGAACGATCAGCAATCCGATTCCGGTCCCCGGTGGTGTCTCGATCATTGCGGTGCAGGACACGCGCAAGATCCTCACCGCCGATCCGCGCGATGCGATTCTCAGCCTGAAGCAGATTTCGATCAGCTTCCCCAAGGGAACGACGCGTGAGCAGGCCGAGCCGACCCTCGAGAAATTCGCGGACGCAGCAAAGAACGTCGGGGGCTGCGGCGGTACCGACAAGATCGCTGCCGAGTTCCACGGCGAGGTCGTATCGAGCGACCAGGTAAAGATGCGCGATCTGCCGACGGCTCTTCAGCAGATGATGGTGCCGATGCAGGTCGGTCAGGCAACCCCGCCGTTCGGAACGATCGAGGAAGGCGTTCGCACATTGGTGATCTGCGGCCGCGACCAGGCGGATTCGACCGCTCCGACGTATGACGACGTTTACAGCCAGCTCAACGAAGAGCGCGTGAACATGCGCGCGCGCCGGTATCTCGCCGACCTTCGCCGCGACGCAGTCATCGAATTCCGCTAATCGATCATTTCCGATAAGGGCGGCTTCCATGTCGGCCGCTCCGCCCAGCCCGCTTGCAATTTCGCTTGGCGATCCGGCGGGGATCGGGCCTGAAGTCATCGCGAAATGCTGGGACTCGCGCGACGAGTTCCGCCTTCGGCCGTTCGTCGCAATCGGCGATCCTCGCTCGGTCGCCGCAGTGTGGGATGGTCCGATCGAGATTATCGATGATCCGCGACAGGCGAATTCAGCGTTCGATGTCGGGCTTCCACTCATCCAGCTCAACGCCGCTCATTCGGACGTGCCGGGTCATCCGAGCGTGGCCGGCGCGCATTGCTCGCTCGATTCGCTTGAGATCGCCGTTGGGCTCGCCCGCTCCGGTTCGGCCTCCGCGGTGGTGACCGGCCCCGTCGCAAAGGAGCAGCTCTATTCCATTGGTTTCCAGCATCCGGGCCAGACCGAGTTCGTCGCGGAGCGATGCGGAGTCGCAGCGGCAAATGTCGTGATGATGCTCGCGGGACCGACACTTCGAACCGTGCCGCTCACGACCCACCTGCCGCTGGCGGAAGTTCCGAATCAGATTACCACAGCCTTGATCGAATCGCGGGGCCGAGCAGCGCTTCGGGGCCTTCAGCGAAACTTCGGCATTCCCGAGCCGCGACTCGCCATATCCGGGCTGAACCCGCACGCCGGAGAAGGGGGCCAGCTCGGCACCGAGGAAGTGGAGATCATCCAGCCCGCAATCGCCGCCCTCGCAGCGGAGGGTTGGTGGGTCAGCGGCCCTCACCCTGCCGACACGATGTTCCACGAGAGCGCCCGTGCGAATTACGATGCCGCGCTTTGCATGTATCACGACCAGGCGCTGATCCCGATCAAGGCGCTTCATTTCAAGGACGCGGTGAACGTAACGCTCGGTCTTCCCATCGTCCGGACCGCCCCGGATCATGGCACAGCGTTCGACATAGCAGGCCACGACCGGGCCGATCCCCGTCCAATGGCGGCGGCGATCCGGATGGCTGGAGAGAATGCCATGTTCCGCGCCGAGGCGCCTTGACCTCGCACCCGGAACCGCTTCGCGACGTTATTGGCCGGCACGGTCTCAGCGCGAGCAAGGCGCTGGGGCAGAATTTCATCCTCGACCGGCAACTCCTCGCGCGGATCGCCGCGATTCCCGGAAATCTAGAAGGAGAGCGCGTCTACGAGGTCGGGCCCGGTCCCGGCGGACTGACTCGGGCGCTCCTCGACGCAGGCGCTTCTGTGACTGCAGTGGAGCGAGACCGGCGCTGCATCCCAGCCCTATATGAGCTTCGCAAGGAATTCGGTGAAAGGCTCGAAATTCTCGAGACCGACGCGCTCCAGGTCGAGGAGCGACAGCTGGTCGGCACAGGCGCGCACGTAGTCGCCAACCTGCCATACAACGTGGGCACGGCCCTTCTTCTCAGATGGCTTTCGGACGGCTGGCCGCCATGGTGGCGATCGCTGACGCTGATGTTCCAGAAGGAGGTCGCCGAGCGGATCGTCGCGAGCCCAGGAAGCAATGCCTATGGACGATTGTCGGTGGCCGCTCAGTGGAGGTCACGACCGCGCATCGCCATGACCGTCAATCGCTCAGCCTTCGTTCCACCGCCGAAGGTCACGTCTTCGGTGGTTCACATCGTTCCGGCCGACCAGCCCGAACGCGTGCGTCCGTCCGTTCTGGAAAGGCTTACCCAGGCGGCGTTCGGTCAACGCCGCAAAATGCTACGTTCGAGCCTGAAGCAAATGCCCGGAGCGCTGGAAGCCGCCGAGACACTGGGAATCGACACGAAACGTCACGCCGAGACTGTCAGCGTCGAGGAATGGGTTAAGCTGGCGCGAGCGCTCAGCGGAAGCATCAGTCCTTTTTGGGCGTGTCCGGAGTCTTAGCGGCAGCGACGGTCGGACCGCGGCTGATGGCCGACGAGAGCTGCGAAACTTGGGCGCATCCCTTCGAGCCGCAGATCTGCTGAAGCTTCTGGAGGTTCTCCTGAGCTCGGGCAGTAGCGCCCATTTCGACCATCGCTTCACCCTGCACGGCGATTGCGTCCGGGTCGTTGGGTTCGATCAGAAGCGCCTTGTTCGTCATCCGGATCGCCTTGCCGAACAGATGCTGCTTCTCTGCCACTCGGGCGAGATCAACATAGGCCCAGCGATTGCGCGGATCGACGGCAAGCGCGGTCTCGAGCGCGTTCTCGGCATCTTCGAGTTTGCCCGATGCGAGCGCCGCCTGCCCCTGATGCATCAGCTGCACCGATTTGGGCGAGATCTGGTCGTCGGAGCGCTGGCCCGCCACAGGCGCGGCAAGCGCGACCGCCGCAAAGCCGGCGAGCAGAAGATGAGGGAAGGACTTCATCACACTCTCCAATTCTCGTGCACTCCGCCTAGCATGGACGGCGGAGCCGCGCGACGAAAAAGCCGTCGGTACGATCGTGAGCCGGTGTCAACAATCGACCCGCTCCGTCCGTACGCCCCGCCGGAATGCCGCTTTCCTCACTAATCCACGATGAATGGCGCTCGAGGAAGCGCTCGATCTGTGTTGCTCCTTCGCGGGACAGGATCGAACATACGGCATAGACGAGCCGACCGCCGGGGCGGACCAACTCGGAAGCGATATCCAGGAGCCGTTCCTGGACCTGAGCAAGGCGATCGAGCCGATCGGGCGTGAGGCGCCAGCGTCCCTCGGGGTTGCGACGCCAGGTGCCACTTCCTGAACAGGGAGCGTCGACGAGGACTATGTCGGCCGAGCCGCTCCAATCATCGAGCTCCGATAGCTCATTGGGAGGGTTGAGGAGCCTCGTCCGGATAGTCGCTCCGGCACGCTGGGCGCGAGGAGCGAGCTTCGAAAGGCGGGCGCGATTGCTGTCTGTCGCAAGGATCGACGCGTCGGGAGCCGCCGCCGCAAGGGCCAGCGACTTGCCGCCCGCGCCGGCGCACAGGTCGGTAATTCGCTCCCCGTCCTTCGCGTCGCAGGCGAAAGCAATCAGCTGGCTGCCCTCGTCCTGGACCTCGACGAGGCCTTCTTCAAAACTTGGGTGATCGTCGACGCGGCTCTCCGCCGGAAGCCGGATTCCCCACGGACTGATGGGCGTGTTTACGGCGCCCGGAAATTGCTTCAGCACCTCGTCGCGCGATGTCTTTGCGATATTGACTCGTAGGTCGAGCGGAGCGCGTTCGAGGAGCGCGTACCACTCGGCGGGCGAAACGACCGGCGACCGTTCTGGAATCAGCCATTCCGGCACGAGACCAGCTTTCGCGGCGCCCTCGTCCGAATTGCGCTGCTCCGGTCCACGCGGCTCGCCGTAGAGTTCTAGGAGAGCCGGGTCGTCGTCGGCTAACCCATTGATCGCCGCACGGCCGCTGTCGGGCCGCTCCGCCGAGCGTCGGATCGCTCGGAATACGAGCTCGCGCACGGCCCGACGATCCTTGGAGCCGGCATAGCGACGGCTCTTGAAGTAACGAGTCACGATCGCGTCGGCCGGCGGTCCGTCCTCGCGTGCCGACGCGATCACCTCGTCGAGCACTTCAATCGCCGCTTGGAGGCGAGCGGCGGGAGTCATCGTCTAGCGGGTCGGATAATTTGGCGCCTCGCGGGTGATCGTCACGTCGTGCACATGGCTTTCGGAGAGGCCCGCGTTTGTAATCCGGACGAAGCGAGCGCGCTTCTGGAGTTCAGCAATCGTGGTCGAACCGGTGTAGCCCATCGCCGCCTTCACACCGCCGACCAGCTGGTGGATGATCTCCCGGACGGGTCCCTTGTAGGGCACCTGGCCCTCGATGCCTTCGGGCACGAGCTTCAGATGATCCTTGATGTCCTGCTGGAAATAGCGATCCGCCGAGCCTCGCGCCATCGCTCCGACAGATCCCATGCCCCGGTAGCTCTTATAGCTACGGCCTTGATAAAGAAAGATTTCTCCAGGCGCTTCCTCGGTTCCCGCAAGCAGCGAACCGACCATCACCGTCGATGCCCCGGCAGCCAGGGCCTTGGCGATGTCACCGCTCGTTCGAATACCGCCGTCAGCGATTACGGGGACGCCGTTCGCTGCTCGCGCGGCATCCATCACTGCAGTGAGCTGGGGCACTCCGACACCCGCGACGATCCTCGTGGTGCAGATCGAGCCCGGGCCGATGCCGACCTTGATGGCGTCCGCTCCCGCGCCGACGAGCGCCTTGGCGGCCTCCGCCGTGGCGACGTTCCCTGCGACGACCTGGACCGAGTTGGAGACGGACTTCACTCGCTCGACTGCCTTGGCGACGTCGACATTGTGTCCATGGGCCGTGTCGATGACGATGCAGTCGCAGCCGGCGTCTATCAGGGCCTCGGAGCGCTCGAATCCCTTGTCGCCCACGGTGGTTGCCGCGGCGACTCGGAGACGACCCTCGGAGTCCTTAGTCGCGAAAGGCGTCGCCACCGCCTTCTCGATATCCTTGACCGTGATCAGGCCGACAAGATGCTCGCGGTCGTCCACAACCAGCAATTTTTCGATCCTGCGCTGGTGCAGGATCCGGCGGGCGACATCTTCGCTGGTTCCAAGTCCAACTGTCGCGAGATGCTCCCTGGTCATCAGCTCGCTGACCGGCTGATTCGGACTCTCGGCGAAGCGGACGTCGCGATTGGTGAGGATTCCGCACAGCTTGCCTGATTTCTCGACGATTGGAATGCCGCTGATGCGGTGCGCCTTCATGAGCTCCAGCGCTTCGGCGAGCGTCTGGTCCGGGGTCATGGTGATCGGATTGACTACCATGCCGCTTTCGAACCGCTTGACCTGACGCACCGCGAGCGCCTGTTCGTCGACGCCGAGGTTGCGGTGCAGAACTCCGATCCCGCCGAGTTGCGCAAGAGCAATCGCCATGTCGGCTTCGGTCACGGTGTCCATTGCGGACGAGAGGATCGGGATGTTGAGCGGGATCTCGCGGGTGAGGAAGGTCTTCGTATCCGCCTGGCTGGGCAGGACCATGGATTCGAGTGGTTGCAGGAGGACGTCGTCGAACGTCAGTCCGAGCCGGATATCAGCATCGTCGTTAAGCTGGGCCATATCGGCCCATGACAGGCCGAGCGCGATTCGCCAAGCCTCGCTAGGCCTTAGCCCTCGCAAGCACCCGTTGAGCCGCTTCGACGTGCATGCGCTCGATCATCTCATTGCCGAAGCGCTCGGC
>DASQYQ010000399.1:0-2087 GCA_035639115.1 Sphingomicrobium sp.
GGTCCGAGCTCGCCGGAGCGCTCGACAGGCTGCGCAACCAGTGATTGCGCGCTTGATGATCCTGATAACCAAGGCGTGGCAGAAGGGCCCGTCGCAGGTTCTTCCGCCGAGCTGCCGGTATCGGCCCAGCTGCTCGGCCTATGCGATCACCGCAATCGAGCGCTATGGGGCTGCGCGTGGCGGCTGGATGGCGCTCAAGCGAATCTGCCGCTGTCACCCATGGGGTGGTCAAGGCTACGACCCCGTCCCCGAGAGGACCGAGAACAAGTGAACGATAGCAAGAATCTGATCCTCGCGGTGGCGCTGAGCGTGCTTGTGCTGCTCGGCTGGGCATGGTTCGCGAACCACTATTTCCCAACGGCGAACCCGCCGAGCACGAAGATCGTGAACGGCAAGCAGGTCCCGGTTCAGCAACCGCCGTCGCAGCCAAGCGCGCCGGCCAAGCCCCTGAGGAGCGTTTCGGCGGAGCTCGCTTCCGGCCCGCGGGTCGCGATTCGCACGCCCTCGCTCAGCGGCTCGATCAACCTCAAGGGCGCACAGATCGACGATCTTCTGCTGCTGAACCAGCGCCAGGCGATTGCGACGAACTCGCCGCCGGTCCGCCTGCTCTCGCCGCTCGGGTCGCCGGGATCATACATCGCCCAGTTCGGATGGGTGGCTGAGGGCGCCCAGGCACCGACGCTCGACACAATGTGGACTGCCGACAGCCAGGAGCTGTCACCGGGGCATCCGGTGACCTTGGCGACCCAGATGCCGGACGGCACGCGCTATCAGATCAAGGTCGGAGTCGACGAAGGCTATCTCTTCTCCGTTCAGCAAATCGTCCTCAACGGAAGCGGCAAGCCGCTGTCAGTCCGCCCAATCGGCCTTGTGAGCCGTGGCGGCCAGTCGCCCGATCGCTCGATGTGGACAAACCACGTTGGCCCGATCGGAGTGTTCGACGGCAAAGCGGATTACAGCGTTAACTGGAAGGACCTCGACGAGGGCAAGGCCGAGAATTTCAGCAACACGGGCTGGCTGGGATTCACCGACAAATATTGGCTGACGGCGCTCGTTCCGGCGAGCGGCACGAGCAGCGAATTCCGTAAGAGTCCGAGCGGCGGGTATCAGGCCGACTATGCTTCGGCTTCCGTGACCGTGGCACCCGGCCAGACGCTCACGAGCGACGTTCGGCTCTTCGCCGGAGTGAAGGACAAGTCGTGGCTCGACCGGTACGAGAAGGCGGGGATCCCGCTTCTCAGCTATGCGATCGACTGGGGCTGGTTCTGGTTCTTCGCACGGCCGATCTTCGACCTGCTGATGTTCCTCTTCCACGCGGTCGGCAATTTCGGGCTGGCGATCATCTGCCTGACGTTCATCGTCCGCGCGATCATGTTTCCGGTAGCGCAAAAGCAGTTCCAGTCGATGGCCGCGATGCGCAAGCTGCAGCCGAAGATGAAGGCGGTCCAGGAGCGCTTCAAAGACGACAAGCAGCGGCAGCAGCAGGAAATTCTGAAGCTCTATCAGGAAGAGAAGGTGAACCCCGCAGCGGGCTGCCTTCCGATCCTCCTCCAGATTCCAGTCTTTTACGCGCTTTACAAATGCCTGCTGGTGAGCGTCGAAATGCGCCACCAGCCCTTCATCCTGTGGATCAAGGACCTGTCCGCGCCCGACCCGCTGACGCCCATCAACCTGTTCGGCCTGCTTCATTTCAGTCCGCCGGCGATCCTCGCCATCGGCGTGCTGCCGATCCTCGTCGGACTGACCCAGTTCATGTCGATGAAACTCAACCCCCAGGCGATGGACCCCGCGCAGCAGCAGGTGTTCGCGATCATGCCGTGGAT
Organism: Sphingomicrobium sp.; assembly: GCA_035639115.1. Taxonomy (GTDB): domain Bacteria; phylum Pseudomonadota; class Alphaproteobacteria; order Sphingomonadales; family Sphingomonadaceae; genus Sphingomicrobium. Next base: position 1,824 of record DASQYQ010000399.1, read on the forward strand.
GATGATCTTCATCTTCGCGCCGTTCGCCGCGGGGCTGCAGCTATACTGGATCACCAACAACCTGCTGACGATCGCGCAGCAATATTGGCTCTACCGCAAGTTCGGCCTGCACCTTAGCGACACGCATCCGGTGCACACATGAGCGAGGCGGCCGACGATGAACTTGCGGAGCGGGCGAGAAAGCTGTTCGCCGGCCCGATCGAGTTCCTCAAGTCCGCTCCCGAGCTCAAATTCCTGCCGGACCCGGACGCTCCGGAAATCGCG
>DASQYQ010000400.1:0-2589 GCA_035639115.1 Sphingomicrobium sp.
ACCACGCGATCAAGACGGGCAGCCCGTCATCCTCGACGTTGGGTGGGAGCCCGTCGGCGTCGAGGAGGTCTTGGTCCTCGAGCGCCTGGGCGAACAGCAGTTGCGCCTGGGTCGAGGTCTGCTCGCTGGAGAGCAGGTAGCCGATCCAGTATCTCGTCACGACGTCGACGATCGCGTAGGCGACCCGCTTGGAGCGGGTGAAGTGGGTCGCGTCCCAGATCCAGATCCGGTTGCGCTCCCACGGGATCTCAGGAAACACGGGCACTTTCGGGCGTGGACGGACCGGCTCGCCGGGAAGCTGGAGGCGGTGCTTGAGCGCGACCCGCAGCACCGTCGAGGGGGACACGAACACCGTCCCGGTGTAGCTGCCGCGGTGCGCGAGCTTGCGATGCGAGCGATCAACCCAGCCCCACCGGTCGATCAGATCGAGGATCGCCTGCTCCTCCCACTCCAGGATTCCGTGCACAGCCCCTCCGCCCGGATCCCGGTCCTCAAGGCTCCCGGTCTCCCTGAGTCGTTGCCGCCAGCGGTGCGCGCGGACGTCGGCGAGATCGAGCACCCGGCACGCCCTGGCATGCGCCCAGCCGTCGCCGACCGCGCCGTCGATCAGCCCCAGCAGCTCGAGCTTGGTCTCGGCGCTCACGCGCGCGGGGACCGGGCCGAAAAGCCCGAGCGCTGCCTTCCCCGGTGCAACGTCAACTCGACCGCGAGCTCCTTGAGCGCCTCCGACAGCCGATCGTTCTCGGCCCTGAGCAACTCCAACTCGACAGCCTCCGCCGACGCCGGCCGCCCAGGCTTCGCCGACGCGAACGCCGCCAACGCCGCGTCCTTCGCGAGCGCCCTGAGCCGGATGATCACACTCACGTCGACGCCGTACTTCCGAGCCGCGTCCGCCTGCGAGATCTCCTGCGAGGTCACCTCGAGAAAGATCTCCCACTTCTCCTCCGGCGTCAGCTGCCGGCGAGCCCTGCGCTTGCCGTTCTCCATCATCACATCCTCCTGGTCCATGGCCCCCCAAGCCTTCCAGGTTTAGTTGTCCTGGCCTTCGGCCTTCCACGGGCGGGTGAAATGGGCGACGATCTGCGCGTTGTCCGCTGACGCCGCGCTGCCCTTGGTGCCTGTGCGCCCGTGATTAGTTTGGCGTGGGTGCTTCCCCCGGATTCCCGGACTGCCGCTTCGAGCGCGCCCATCAGACTCGTCTGTTCTGGAAGCCCCTGCGGGCAACGGTCCTTTTGAGGTTCGACAGTGGGAGGCTGAGTGGAGACGATCTATGAGCGTGTCGCCGCGCTCGACGTGCACAAGGCGCAGGTCACCGCGTGCGTTCGGGTTCCGGACGCTGCTGGTCGTCGTGAGCCGCATCTCGCGGAGTTCTCGACAACGGTCGCGGGGTTGATGGCGTTGCGCGATTGGCTCGCGGCGTTCGCGGTGACGCACGTCGCGATGGAAGCGACCGGCGTGTACTGGCAGCCGGTCTGGCACATCCTGGAGGACGACTTCGAGCTGACGTTGTGCAACGCCCGGCACGTCAAGCAGGTCCCGGGCCGCAAGACGGACATCACCGACGCCCAATGGCTGTGCCAGCTGATGGAAGCCGGGCTTTTGCGGGGGAGTTTCGTGCCGCCGAAGCCTCAGCGGCAGCTGCGCACGCTGACCCGATATCGCAAAACGCAGATCGCCGAGCGCCAGCGCGAAGCGAACCGGCTGCACAAGGCGCTGGAGGACACCGGCATCAAGCTCGACTGCGTCGCTAGCGACATCCTCGGCGTCTCTGGCCGGGCGATGCTCGACGCGCTCGTCGCCGGCACCACCGACCCGAACGTTCTCGCCGATCTCGCGAAAGGCAAGTTACGCGCGAAAATCCCCGCACTCAGAGAGGCGCTCGAGGGCCGCTTCGAGCCCCACCACGCGCTCGTGATCGGCGCGATCCTGTCGCATCTGGACTTCCTCGACGAGCAGATCAGCCGGCTCTCTGAGGCGATCGAGGAACAACTCGGCCCTTTCGCGGCCGGCGTCGAGCTCGCGAGCAGCCTCACCGGCGTCGCCAAACGCACCGCCGAGGCGATGGTCGCTGAGATCGGCATCGACATGACCGTGTTCCCGACCGCCGGGCACCTCTCAAGCTGGGCCGGGCGCTGCCCCGGCAACGACCAATCCGCCGGCAAACGCCGCTCCGGACGAACCCGCAAAGGCTCAAAGTGGCTCGGGATCGCGCTCGAAGAAGCCGCACTCGCCGCGACCCGGACCAAGGGCACCTACCTCGCAGCGCAATACCAGCGCCTGCGCCCCAGGATCGGGCACGGCCGCGCACTCGGCGCCGTCAAACACTCGATGCTCGTCGCCTACTGGCACATGTTCACCACCGGCGAGACCTACCGCGAACTCGGCGGCGACTACTTCCAACGCCGCGACCCCGAACGCGCCACCAAACGACTCGTCGCCAAACTTCAAGAGCTCGGCCACTCCGTCACCCTGGAACCAGCCGCTGCTTGACCCCCAACGTATTTCCCATCAGGAAGCTGGAGCGTCTTTCGGCCTTAGGGGGCGGCATCCAGGACTAAGTGGGGCTGTGGAGCCCTGCTGAGTGTTCTC
>DASQYQ010000401.1:0-2576 GCA_035639115.1 Sphingomicrobium sp.
GGAGTACAAAAGGGAACTGGCGAACCTCTTCGGCTGGTTCGCTGACACTCAAAGCGATCTCGGACAGCTCGACTCCGCGATTGCTACTCGGCAAAGTCAAATCTCGTTCGTCGAACGATTGATTGCCGCGGGCAAGAGCGACGCGACCTTGCAGGCGCGACTGATGCCTGCGCATGAAGGGCTTGGGATCCTGCTTAGTTCGAGAGGCAGCCGGGAAGAGGGCATCGCCCAATATCGGCTGGCGGTTGCCCAGGGGAAATCGCTCCTCGCCATCGACCCCAGCAACAACGAGTGGCGAGATGTCACCACGAACGCACAACTCGAACTCGCCAAAGGGCTGCTCGCACTTGGCCGTACGGCGGAGGCGAACGAAGAGCTCTCCGCTGCTTGCGCCGTTGCTGATTCACTGCGAGCTCACGACCCCAAGGTGTTCAGGTGGCAGCTCCTGGAAACCAACTGCCTAAGCATGAGCGCGCAGCTGGCACTCGCATCGGGCGCCGATTCCGACGCGCTCCGTTTCGCGCAGCGCGCTGTGGCAGCGGCTCGTTCGGAACGAAGCGGCGATCCGATCAGCGACAGCTATACGATTGCGGCAGCCTATCGGCTGCTTGGCGACACCTACGAGCGCAATGGCGACGCTGAAAGAGCGGCGGGGGCCTGGGCCGCAGGGCTTGCGCAGCTGCCAAACAAAGTCACCGAACGTCCCTGGGAGACGAATGAACATGCCGCGCTACTTCGCAGATCGGGAAAGACGAACGAAGCGGCACCGCTCAGCCGGCGCCTGGACGCGATGGGCTATCACAGCCTCATCTAATAGGGGCAAATCGCTGCAAGCAATCGCATATCGAAAGTCAATCGCGACTCCTACCGGCTTGTGTTAACAGGCTTAACTGGACTGCTGGGGGCGGCGGATGGCCAAGCTTGCCCGATTGCCGGGATTTGACCGAACAGCCGACCGAGAGACGGCGCACGGGCGTAAGCCGCGACTGCGTACACGTTATTATGCGTTTCTCAGCTACAGCCACAAGGACAAGGAGCTGGCGGAGTGGCTTCACCTCGAGCTCGAGAAGTTCAGAGTGCCGCATGCCCTCGCGGGCAAGCTGACCGCCAATGGGGTGGTGCCACGCCGCCTCACCCCGATCTTTCGCGATCAGCACGACCTTTCGGCGGGTGACGACCTCGCGGTCGAGATCGAGGCCGCGCTGGCGGCGTCGCAATTCCTGGTCGTACTCTGTTCGCCCACTGCCTCGAAGTCGCGTTGGACGAATCTCGAAATCGAATCCTTCAAGCGCACCCGGCCTGAAGGTTGCGTGTTGGCCGCAGTCGTTGCGGGCGAGCCGTTCGCGAGCGACATTGCAGGGCGCGAAGACGAGGAATGCTTCCCGCCCGCCCTAAGGTACAAATACGACCGTCGCGGTCACCAGACGACCAAACGTGCCGAGCCCCTGGCGGCGGACTTTCGGGATGGCGGAGAAGGCAAGCGCCTTGCGTTCCTCAAGCTCGTCGCGGGAATGCTCGGAGTCGGCCTCGACGAGCTCGTGCAGCGCGAGCAGACGCGGCGGCAGCGACGGCTCGCCATCCTAGCGGCGGCCTCCCTCGGCGGAATGGCAGTGACCAGCACGCTTGCCGTGACGGCGATCCAGGCCCGCGACGCTGCGCGGGAGCAGCGCCGGCAGGCGGAGGGGCTGATCGGCTTCATGCTCGGCGACCTCAAGGACAAGCTCGAGCCGATCGGCCGCCTCGACGCCCTCGATGGGGTCGGCTCGCGGGTGCTCGCTTATTACAGCAAGGAGGATATGGGGGAGCTGTCCGACGCGGCACTCCTGCAGCGCGCCAGCGCGCTTCGGCTGATGGGCGAGGTGGCCAACGCGCGCGGGCATCTTGATGAAGCGAAACGCCTCTACACGGAGGCGATGACCGGCACCGCCGAAGCAATGCGCCGCAATCCAAGCGACCCGCAGCGCCTCTTTGAGCACGCGCAGAACGTCTTCTACGTCGGCTCGATCGCTGAGGCGCAAAGCGACTTCCAGGCTGCCGAGTCGGCCGCGCGTGAATACAAGCGGCTTGCGAACGGAATGGTTGCCCTCGCTCCGGACAACCTCAAGTATCGAATGGAAGTGCAATATGCGGACGTCGACCTCGCCGTTGCCCTTTCCGATCAGCGCCGCTTCGGCGAGGCAGCCGCTCAATACCAGGAAGCTCTGAACACGATCCAGGCGATCTCGACCGCAGATCCGTCCAATCAGGATTATCGCAAGTCGGTAGCGGAGTCGCTGGCATGGCTGGCCGATGCGCAGAACGCGGTCGGCAAGATCGATGCCGCCATCGCTACTCGGCAGCGTGATGTTGCGCTTCTCAACGAATTGCTCGCGAGAACGGGCAGCGTCGAATTCCACCAGCGACTCATTCCGGCCCATCGCGCCTTGGCCGGTTTGTACGCAGAGCGCGGGCAATGGGCCCCCTCGAGCGCAGAGTTCCGCCAGGCAATCAGCCACGCGGACTTGTTGCGTGCGATCGAGCCTGGGAACGCGCAATGGCTTATATATGGTTCCTGGGCTCGACTTGATCTTTCCAGG
>DASQYQ010000402.1:0-4575 GCA_035639115.1 Sphingomicrobium sp.
CGCCGAATAATATTGCAGCTCTCCATTGAACCAGCCGACCTTGTTCCGCGACGTGTCGAAGCTCCATTTCGAGGTGTCGAGGGAAGTCCCGTTGAACTCGTCGGACCACAGGAGCTTTGGCGTGTGGGCCGGCATCTGCTCGTCAATCCGGTAATTGTTAGCGGAGAGGCCTTGCGCCGAAGCGGCGAGGAGGAGAGCGGTGAGCATGAATGCTGGATAGCCGTTGGTCCCGGGACTAACAGCCCCTCGATGTCCTTTGAAATCCAGATCGTTGGCGGCGGCCTGGCCGGTAGTGAAGCCGCATGGCAGCTCGCCGAAGCCGGTCACCGCGTCCGCCTCAGTGAGATGCGAGGCGGTGGCGACACCACCCCGGCGCATGAGACCGACCGTCTCGCCGAGATGGTCTGCTCGAACAGTTTCCGCTCCGACGATGCCGAGCACAATGCGGTCGGCCTGCTTCACCAGGAGATGCGAGCACTGGGCTCGCTCATCATGCGGTCCGCAGACATGCACCGCGTTCCCGCCGGCTCAGCGCTTGCCGTCGATCGCGAAGGCTTCGCTGCAGAAGTCACGAGTGCCGTCGGCAGGCATCCGAGGATCGAGGTCGTTCGAGAACGGGTCGACCTCCTTCCTGATCAGCCGACGATCATTGCCACTGGGCCCCTGACCGGCTCCAAGCTGGCCGAATCGATCGCCGCGGAGACCGGCGAAGGCGCCCTCGCCTTTTTCGACGCGATCGCGCCTATCGTCCATCGCGACAGCATCGACATGGACGTCGCCTGGATGGCTGCTCGGTGGGACAAGGGCGGCAAGGACTACGTCAACTGTCCGCTCGACAAGGATCAATACCAAAGGTTCGTCCAGGCGCTGATCGATGGCGAGAAGATGCCATTCCACGACTGGGAAAAGGACACACCTTACTTCGAGGGCTGCATGCCCATCGAAGTAATGGCGGAGCGCGGTCCCGAGACGCTCCGGCATGGACCGATGAAGCCGATGGGCCTCGACAACCCTCGCACCGGGCGCTGGCCCCATGCCGTAGTCCAACTGCGGCAGGACAATGCCCTCGGTACGCTGTGGAACATGGTCGGCTTCCAGACCAAGCTCAAGCACGGCGAACAGGTGCGTATCTTCCGTTCGATCCCCGGCTTGGAGAATGCGGAGTTCGCTAGGTTGGGCGGCATTCACCGCAACAGTTTCATCAATTCCCCCAAGCTATTGGATCGCGAACTTCGCTTGAAATCTAGGCCGAACATCCGCTTCGCCGGCCAGATCACGGGCTGTGAAGGCTATGTCGAAAGCGCCTCCGTTGGCCTCCTCGCAGCCCGCTTCGCCGCTTCCGAGCTTCGAGGCGAGGCCCTGCCCTCGCCGCCGCCCGAGACCGCCCTCGGAGCGCTCTTGGTCCACATCACGGGCGGCGCAGATGCCGAGACCTTCCAGCCGATGAACGTCAACTTCGGCCTGATGCCGCCGATCGAAGGCCGGTCGAAGAAAGCCGACCGAAAGAAGGCCTACACCGATCGCGCGCGAACGAGGCTGGCTAGCTGGCTCGCTCAAATTCCTCCCCGCGAGAAATCGAAGGGAGGGGAACGAACGGAGCTGCTGGAGGGATGACCAGCGCCGACAAAGGAAGAGTTCGCCGTGACCTCGCTTGCCCTGACCACATCGCTGGCAGCGAATCCGACGACCGACACTCCTCGTTCGCGGAGCCATGCGTCGCATGGAATGCGCCGGCCAGGAAACGCAACTACAGCTTGGGAAGCCGCCCGCTGAAACGATGCCGTAGCATCGCTGCCGCACGCCCTGGGGTCCCCTGGCGCTCGAACGGCTCGCCTCGCCTGCAATCTCTCACCGCCAGCACTGTAAGCATCGACAGCGGCCGAAGCGGACCGGGGAAGCGAACGCCGCGAAGGCCGCGCGCGAATGACTGTCCTTGTTGAAGCAGCATGGCACGTGAGACCGGATCGCTGCAGTGCCGGGCAGCATCGACGAGCGCCCACAGGCCCCCGGCGCCCTGAATCCGCTCGTCCGAGCGGCCCACGATCCGCGCCGCTAGCCCGAACAGCAGATTGCCTCGAAACCAGATCGCTTCGCTCGTTTGGACCGTCCACGGAAACGGATCGAACAGCCGGAGCCAGCCGCTCTCCAGCGCTGCGAGTTCGCGGCCGCTCACGCCGCGCGGGATCAGTTCGCGTTCGACCTGTTGCAAGCGAGGTTCGGCCGGGGCTGTTAGGCTTTCGTCCAAGTCTTCAAGCCGCTCGCGCCACCAAGCGAGGCGGATCGGCCCGAGCATTGGCTCCTTGGTTGTACTGACGACGTCGGCCATTGCGCGGTCGATGGCGAACAGGGCTGCAAGCGCCCCGCGATCGCGCAGCGGAACGTAGCTAAGCGCGAGCCCGAGATCAGCGCCGAGCATTGCTCAGCGGTAACAGACGGCCTTCACTGCCTCGACCACGTCCGAAGCCTTGATCAGCGCCAGCTTCTCGAGGTTCGCCGCATAGGGCAGCGGCACGTCCACATCGGTCACTCGAAGCACCGGCGCGTCGAGGTCGTCGAAGCCCTCGGTCATCGCAACGGCGATGATCTCCGAGCTGATCGAGCAGACCGGCCAGCCTTCCTCGACCACGACCATGCGGTTCGTCCGCTTGAGGCTTTCGAGCACCGTCGCCTTGTCGAGCGGGCGGAGCGTTCGGAGGTCGATAACCTCGGCTTTGATGCCCTGCCCCATCAGCTCCTGAGCAGCTTCGAGCGCGACCCCGACGCCGATCGAGTAAGTGACGATCGTCACGTCCTTGCCGGGGCGGACGATCCGAGCCTTGCCAATCGGCAGCGTGTAATCGTCCATCTGCGGCACGTCGAAATGTTGGCCGTAGAGTAGCTCGTTCTCGAGAAAGACAACCGGATCCTCGGTGCGGATCGCGGCCTTCAGCAGGCCCTTGGCGTCCGCTGCGCTGTACGGAGCGATCACAATCAGCCCCGGGACATGCGCGTACCAGCTCGCGTAATTCTGGCTGTGCTGCGCAGCGACTCGCGCGGCGGCGCCGTTTGGACCGCGGAACACGACCGGGCAGCGCATCTGGCCGCCGGACATGTAGTTGGTCTTCGCCGCCGAATTGATGATGTGATCGATCGCCTGCATCGCGAAGTTGAAGGTCATGAACTCGACGATCGGGCGAAGGCCACCCATCGCAGCGCCGGTGCCGAGTCCGGCGAAGCCATATTCGGTGATCGGGGTATCGACCACGCGCTTCGGCCCGAACTCGTCGAGCAGTCCTTGCGTGACCTTGTAGGCGCCCTGATACTCGGCAACTTCCTCGCCCATCACGAACACGCGATCGTCAGTCCGCATCTCCTCGGCCATGGCGTCGCGAAGCGCCTCGCGGACGGTCATGGAGACGAGCGGCGTCCCTTCGGGAACTTCGGGTTCGTCGTGACTGGCCGCCACGTCGGCGACGAGATCGCGTGCAGCGGTCTCGAATACATGGGGCGTCGGCGTGGCTTCATCCTGCTGTGAGGCAGGCTCGGGTACCGAAGGAGTCTCGGTTGAAGCTGGCTTCGGCCTTTCGCCTGTGTCGGAGACCTCGACCGCTGGCGCGCTGACCTGTTCACCGTCGGCGGCAAGCAAGGCGATCGGCTGCCCCACCTTCACTCCGTCCGTGCCCGCCGGCACAAGGATCTTGGCGATCTTGCCCTCGTCGACGGCTTCGAACTCCATCGTCGCCTTATCGGTCTCGATCTCGGCGAGGATGTCGCCCGACTTTACGTCGTCGCCCTCTTTCACGAGCCACTTGGCGAGCGTCCCCTCCTCCATCGTTGGAGACAAAGCGGGCATCTTGAGCTCGGTAGCCATCAGTAGCTCTCCACCAGAACGTCGGTGTAGAGTTCTGACGGCGGCGGCTCTGGCGCTTCTTCAGCAAACTTGGCAGCACCGACTACGATATCCTTGATTTCCTTGTCGATCGCTTTGAGTTCCTCTTCCTTCACACCCATCGCGGCGAGGTCGCGCTCGGCATGGAGGATGGGGTCGCGATGCTCGCGAACGTCCTGCACTTCCTCGCGAGTCCGGTACTTGGCCGGGTCTGACATCGAGTGGCCACGGTAGCGGTAGGTTAGCAGCTCGATGATGATGGGGCCCTTCCCGCTGCGCGTCCAATCGAGCGCAACCTCGGCGGCGCCGCGGACTGCGAGTACATCCATTCCGTCGACTTGGAAGCCTGGGATCCGATGCGCCTCGCCGCGACGATAGAGCAACGGCTCCGATGACGAGCGTTTGATGCTCGTACCCATTGCATACTGGTTGTTTTCGATCGCGTAGATGACCGGCAGGTCCCACAACTTGGCCATGTTGAAGGCCTCATAGACCTGACCTTGGTTGACCGCCCCGTCGCCGAGATAGGTTAGGCAGACGCCGCCGTCCTCGCTGTACTTGTGCTTGAACGCGAGGCCCGTGCCCAGCGGCACTTGCGCGCCGACGATCCCGTGACCGCCGTAGAAACCGTGATCGACGCTGAACATGTGCATCGATCCGCCCTTGCCGTGCGAGATGCCGGCTTCGCGGCCCGTCAGCTCGGCCAT
>DASQYQ010000403.1:0-5982 GCA_035639115.1 Sphingomicrobium sp.
GACCTCGCGGATTCCGCCGCGGCCGCGCTTGAGGTCGAAGCCGGGGCCGATCACTGCGCCTTGCGCGAAATGGTCGCGGATCCGGGCGGAAATCTGCCTGACCTCCTCGATCACTCCGAAATCGAGCGAGCGGCGCCAGACGAATGGCTGGATCGAATCCAGGAACCGTTGTCCGAGTGCAATGTCGCCAGCGGCTGCGCGCGCCCGAATGAAGGCGGCACGCTCCCAAGGAAGCGCGCTCGATTCGTAGTGGGAGATGGCGGCATCCACGGGCAAGGCAATCGGAGTCACCTCGGGCGACGGACGCAGCCTCAGGTCGACGCGTTGCACGTAGCCGTCCTCGGTGCGCTTCTGCAGAAGCTCGATCAGCCGCCGGCCTATGCGCACTGCCGCTTCACCCGCGTCGTCGCGCCCGCGACGGGGCAAGGTGGCTGGATCGAACAGCAGCAATAGGTCGACGTCGGAGGAATAGTTGAGCTCGTGGCTCCCGAGCTTGCCCATGGCGATCACTGCGAAGCCGGCCGGGTCGGCCTCGGGAACCCGTTCGGAAATGGCGATAGCGACCGCCTGGTCGATCGCATTGTCAGCGAAGTCGGAAAGGAGCGCCGTCACTTCCTCGAGCGAAAGCTCGCCCGATAAATCGCCCAACGCCACGGCAAGGGCGAGGCCCAGCCTTCGTTGGCGGAGCTGCCGCTCGATTGGATCGTCCGGTGAGGAAGCAAGCGCGCTTTTAGCCGCCGTCGCCGAACCCGCCGAAAGAAAGAGCCGTTCAATGTCGGGCCGCGCGGCCAGTGCCTCGCGAAGGAAGGGCGAATGCTGCCGCGCCCGCGATAGCGCGCCTTCCCTGTCGAGCGGAGTGACGTCTAAGCGACTCATGTCACATTTTCATTGGGATTGATGGCATCGGCACGAAACTTCCGCGCGCTTTGGGTCGTTTGCAATGGCAATGAAACTGGAGCGAGATGACGTTGCAGTGCAGGAAATGAACCACACGGACCGCCGGATCATCCGGGTGGACATGCCGCCGGCACATGCAGGCATTACTGCCGCACTTCGACGCGCCTTCGAGGCCGCTGCGTCGGAGCCGAGCGATCGCGATTTTGCGGAACTGCTGCGCAAGCTGAATTAATGCCGCGCGAGCTCCTGCGAAGGCGGGAGCCCAATCGAAAATATTCGCGGGGACTGGCTCAGCCGTGATCGCGGCTGAGATCGTCGACTTCTCCCATGATCGTCTGGAGCGCCGACTTGTCCGGATCCGTCTTGTGCTGCCGGCGTGAAGGCAGCTTGCCGCTGGACAGAAGCTGCTCGAGCGCAACCCGGCCACGCGCGACTCGGCTCTTAATCGTGCCCACGGCACAGCCGCAAATCTCCGCCGCTTCTTCATAAGCGAACCCGCCCGCGCCGACGAGGATCAGAGCCTCGCGCTGCGGCTGGGGAAGGTGCATCAGCGCGCGCTGCATGTCGCCGAGCTCGATGTGCCGGTCCTGGCTCGCCGGAGCGGCAAGGATCTTCGACGCGGTGATGTCGTCCCACTCGCCCTTGAAGCGCGCTCGGCGCATCTGGCTGAGGAACAGGTTGCGCAGGATGATGAAGGTCCAGGCGCGCATGTTCGTGCCTGCCTGGAAGCGCTTGCGCGCGGCCCACGCCTTCAGGAGAGTTTCCTGGACCAGATCATCGGCGAGGTCGCGGCTTCCAGAAAGCGAGCGGCCGAAGGCGCGCAGATGCGGAATTACAGCCGCCAGCTGTTCCTTGAATTCGGGATCGGGCAGCGGAACCGGCTCCGCCGCCGCGCTTGCTGGTCGGTCCTGTTCACGTGCTTCTGTCAAACTAGACCCCACCCTGTACGAGCACGCAGCTTTGGCCGCGCGCGGTTAGATCGAACATGAACGATGCCCGTGACAGGAGGTAGGAACTCAGCGGAGCCCGACCAAGACGATCACTGCGAAAATAATGATCACCAGCAACGTCCCGACCACAAGGACATTCCGCGCAACACCGGGCGTGGAGCCGGCGCGCGCCTCGGTCGTCGTCTCAACGACCGAAGGTTCGGAATGCCTCGGATCAGCCATTATGCTCTCGTCACGAAATCAACGTTCCCCCGGCCAACGCGCCGACCGGAGTCGTGTTCCGCGACTAGGCTGCCGGAACCGTAGCAGCGTCGAAGAACAATGCCTGGGCGATCGCCGCCTTGACGGTCGAGCGCTGGAACGGCTTGGTGATCAGGAATGTCGGTTCGGGGCGCGTTCCGGTCAGCAGGCGCTCCGGGAACGCAGTGATGAAGATCACCGGCACCGAAAATTCGGCGAGGATGTCCTTCACCGCGTCAATGCCGCTCGAATCGTCGGCGAGCTGGATGTCGGCGAGTACGAGTCCGGGCGGGTGCTGGCGCGCCTGGGCGACCGCTTCGTCGCGAGTCACCGCGACTCCGGTGACATTATGGCCGAGGTCGCGGACGATCGTCTCGATATCCATCGCGATAATCGGCTCGTCCTCGATGATAAGGACATCTGCGAGAGTCTGCCGTTCGATCTCTTCCAGCGCCTCGGCGACGAGCGAATCCACATCGGCGGGGCTGACATCGATGAGATAGCCGGTGTCCTCCGAGGAGAAACCCTCCAGCGCCGTTAGGAGTAGCGCCTGCCGCGACAGCGGCGTGATTCGCGACAAGCGCGCATGGGCTATGCCTTCGGCTCCGACTGGGCTCTTCGACGGCTCCTCGCCTTCCTCGACATTGGCGGTCGACCAGATGGCGTGAAAAGTCTTGTAGAGGCCGAGTCGCGGATCGACGTCGCGCGGAAATTCATCCGGCTTGGCGACGATCGCTTCGAGCGTCGCCCGGACGAAGGCGTCGCCGTGAGCCTGGCTGCCGGTCAGAGCGCGCGCATAACGGCGGAGAAATGGCAGGTGCGGTGCAAGTTCCTGGCCAAGGGACATAATGGTTGAAACTCCCTCGAATTGTCGTTTTGCGGCGTCTTTGGCGAGACGCCCGAATTGTTGCAACCCTGGAAGAACCTCGTGTTGCGTTCCCGCACCGCCCCCCAGAGAAGTCACTCGGGTGTGGAACCAAGAACCGACGATTTGGTTTCCGATGTCTGGACCGGCACGTCGTGCAAGCTAGCGCGGCGGCCGGCTTGTTACGTGTCGAAGCGGGGCAGGGCCAACCCAAGCGTTGCACCGCACAGTCAGATTTGTATGAGCGCGCCGAGAACCCGCGCGAGGGGGGACGAGGAGTTGAGTGCCAGGAAAGGAACCGAGACGGAGGGAGCCGACCATCCAAGGCACTCGAAGAAGTCGAAATCTTCCGATCGTGCTGCCAGGAAAGGCGATCTCGGGCGGGCCCTTCGCTCCGTCTACGATGATACGCTTCGCGAACCTGTGCCCGACGATCTCGTCAACCTCATCGGCAAACTCGGCTAAGAGCGTCGAGGCGCTCCGATGAGCGCCGCCGAGCGGTTCGGTCGCTTGCCGACCGCCGCGAAGCTGCTCTTGATCCTGACGGCCGCTCTCCTTCCCATCGGCGCCGCTCTGGCGTGGCTCGGCGAGACCGGCATTCGCCAGGCGAATTCCGCGCTTCTTCAGCGCAGCCAGGATCAATCGCGAATCGCTGCGAATGCCCTGGAGAGCCTGGTCGCTCGAAATGCCCTCGCGCTTCGTGTCGCCGCGAACGGCGCGCTGGCGGCAGGCAATGCCGATGCCTGCGCGCGCGCCCAACGTTCGCTGTCTATCGCGCCGGCCGTCTCACAGAGCTTCGAACTCGAGGGCATGGATGGGAAGCCGTTGTGCAAAATAGGCGATTTGCCGGGCATCGAGACGCTTCCGGTCGTCGCGCCGGGCGACATCCGCCTGCAGGTCGATCCGGAGCCCGGAGCGGTTGCTGTCCGGGTCGGCGTCGTCGACGGAATGGCGACCGCGCTGATATCGGTCCGCGACCTTCGTACAGCGGCAGCCGCCAGTAACTCAGACGTTCCGAGCCTCGTTCTTCACGACGGAACGGGCGAACTGCCGGTGATCGTTCGATCCAGCGACGCCGACGAAAGGTTGCGAGTGACGGATTGGCCGCTCGGCCACGGCAATTTGCTCGCCCGCGTCGGGACCGTCGACCGTCGGATCACGACCGTTGACCGGCTTGTCCTGCTGCTGCCCTTGCTGATGTGGATTGCCGCCGCGCTGATCACCTGGTCGCTGGTCAGTCGGCTCCTGATTCGGCCTCTCAAGCGGCTCGAGCGGGCAGTGGTGGCCTATAATCCGGGCGGTGGCATGATCCACCTCCCGCGCAAGCTCGGGCCTGCGCAGGAAATCCAGGAACTTAGGGACGCCTTCGCGAGGGCAGTCGCGCGGGTCGAAGAGTCGGACGCCGAGATGAGCGAGGCGCTCGAAGGGCAGCGCCGACTGGTGCGCGAGGTCCATCATCGCGTGAAGAACAATCTCCAGGTCGTCGCGTCACTGCTCAACATCCATGGCCGGAGCGCGAGCGCTCCCGAGGCCCGCTCCGCTTATGCCGGGATCAGCCGGCGCGTCGGCGCCCTGTCGATCGTTCATCGCAACCATTTCGCCGAAATGGAGGAGAATCGCGGGATCGCGATGCGTCCGCTGGTGACGGAACTCGCCGCAGAGTTGCGCGCCGGCGCTCCCGAGCCCGCGCGAAGCCTCAGGATCGAGCTCGAGTTGGACAGCGTGAACACGACTCAGGACGTCGCGGTCGCGGTTGCCTTCCTCGTCACCGAGATCGTCGAATTCGCGATGCTTCACTGCCCGTCGGAGCCGATCGAGATCTCACTCAGGCGCACCAGTGAGCTCACTGCCCGCCTCATGCTTGCCAGCCCAGTGCTTGTCCCTGACGACGAGGAGACTTCGGAGAAGGTCCAGTTCGAACGCATCGTCGGCGGTCTCGCGAAGCAGCTTCGCTCCCCGCTGGAGCGGAAGCTCGGCCGCTATAGCGTTGATTTGCCTGTATTTCCTCCGATCTAGGGCAAGACTGCGAGTCGTTACGCCTGCAACCAAAAAAATCCGGAAAATGTTCGGCTTGGGCGGAACCCATCTGGGTGCAGGCCGTTATGCAGTTCGGATAGTGACCTTTTGCCCCCCCGCTCTCGCTATCCGCTTAAATGGGCCCAGAACCGCCAACCCTCCCCCCCCCCGGTGGCGCTTCTGGGCCCTCTTCTTTTGGGGATTCGACGACAACGACTGAATCGCGCCGCGCTTTCCGCGCTGCCTGCCAATGCGTGATCCGGATCGCGAGGATCGCGAATTCGTAGAGTCCGTAGAGCGGCACCAGAAGCATCAGCATCGAGACAACGTCGGGCGGAGTCAGCACGGCAGCCACGGCGGCCGCAGCGACGATCGCATAGCGGCGCGACTTCGCTAGCTGCTCGCGGGTAACGATTCCCGCGCGCTCGAGGATCATCAGCAGGATCGGAAGAAGGAATGCGGCGCCGAAGCCGAAGATGAACCTCGTGCAGAAGTTCAAATAATTGCCGACGCCCGGAAGCGCCTCCTGCGTGATCCCGCCGATATTGCCCTGGAACCCGAGCAGGAAATGCAGCGCCCAGGGCATCGCCACGAAATAAGCGAAGCAAGCTCCGGCAGCGAAGAAGACCGGAGTCATCAGCAGGAACGGAAGGAACGCCTTTTTCTCGCGGACGTAGAGGCCGGGCGCGATGAAGCGCCAAAGCTGGATTGCGATCACCGGGAAGCTGAGCATCAGCGCCGCGAAGAGCGACACTTTCACCTCGGCGAAGAAGGCTTCGAAGACGTCGGTGTAGATGAGCTTCCCCTGCCCGGCCTTGAGCAACGGCTGGACGAGAACCGCGAAGATGCTCTTCGAATAAGCGAAGCAGATGAAGAAGGTGATGACGAGCGTCACCAGGCACCACAGGAGCCGGCGCCTCAGCTCAATCAGATGCTCGAGTAGCGGCTGCTTGGTTTCGTCGATGTCCTTCACGGAAGCGGACGCTTCTCGATCGGCAGTTCATCTTCGGGCTG